>JBLIMI010000374.1:0-4612 GCA_047638655.1 Minisyncoccia bacterium
AGTTGCCCAAGCTGGTTTCGATATCACCAACAACTGCTTCCATCAGAGTGAAAAACTGTCCAAAAAGGAGCGCAAGTTCGCCCTCGACGTGGCCCAGACCACCCTGGCGTCCGTGGGACATGGGTCGACCAAAGGGAGCTGCGCAGAAGGTTGCGGATGCGCAAGCTGCACCGAGGGTTGCGTGGGTGAAGGGGAGAGGCTCGTCAGCCGCGACCTCTACGTGGCCCGCGCCTTGGACAACTTGGCCTGCGCCTTCTCACTCAACGGGAAGCGTCGCGACGCCCTGAAAGCCAACGAGCGCAGCCTGGTTTTGGACCCGGAGAACGAGTCTTTCCTCGCCCGTCGCGCGGAACTGAAGTCCTGATCTCGGGAAGATTCCGGTTTGACGCCAGCTGAATCTGGGGTACAAATTGATAGATGATCAGCCACGACCCCGTTCAAACCCGCCCGCGCAGGGCGAAAATACAGACGAGCACCCCCCTAGGGATGCCTCTGAGACGATGGTGGTGGTCTCCCCGGCCTTTCTTTGGCTGGGGCGACGGGAACCATGCACCCCGCTGACCCCACCACCGCCAAAGAGTACAGGGCCTTCGAAGTTCACTTCGGAGGCCCTTCTTGTTTTGCTTTGGTGTCCCGACACCCTCACTCCCGCCTTGCCGTGACCCGACCCCTCGATCAATCCGCTGCCGCCGACGCCGACCAACACCACTTGGCCTGGGCGCGTTACCCTGCTGACTTGCGAACGCCGGTGAGCGCATTTCTCGCCATGCGTGCAGCTGGTCGACAGGTGTGCCTGCTCGAGTCCGTAGAAACGGGGGCGCGCCTGACTCGCTTTTCATTCCTGGGCGTGGACCCCGTGGCCCACTTCAGAGGGCGCAAGGAAAGCAGTGAACTCAAGACCAAAGACGGTACCGAGACCCTGAGCGGTCCGGCCCACGAAGGCCTGCGTGAAGCCTCCATGCGCTACAAGGTGCCGGTGCCCCCCGTCGGTCTCCCGCCCTTCATCGGTGGTTGGGTCGGTTACTTCACTTACGAATGGGTCACGAGCCTTGAGCCGCGAGTCCCGCGTGCAGAGAAGGATCCCTGGGACCTGCCGGATGCCACCTTCGACCTCTACCGCGAAGTGATCGCCTTCGACCACGCCACACAGCTTTTGCACATCATCAGCGGTTGTCCTGCTGGCGCCTCCGAATTCGAAGCGGCCAGCGCAAGGATCGAAGCCATCGCCACGGACTTGTTTTCGGGGCAGTTCGAGAGCGGCCCGTTCCAAATGGACGGCGATGGGTTGCAACCCCAGAGCACTCAGCAAGCGTACGAGTCGGGGGTCGGTGACCTCAAGCAAGCCATCTCCCAAGGGGAGATTTTTCAAGCCGTTCTATCGCAACGCTTTTCGGGTGAGTTCGAGGGAGATCCGTTCACGCTCTACCGTGGACTTCGACTGACCAACCCCTCGCCGCACATGTTCTTCTTCGAAGCGGACGGCCTCACCCTGGTGGGATCCTCTCCCGAGCGACTGGTGCAGGTCACCGGCGGTCATGCGCACACGGTGCCCATCGCCGGAACACGCCCGCGCGGCGCTACGCCCGAAAAAGACGACGCCCTGGGCGCTGCCTTGTTGGCGGACACCAAGGAACGCGCCGAACACGACATGCTGGTCGATCTGGCGCGCAACGACTTGGGCCGAGTGGGCCGCATCGGCACGGTCGGGGTCAAAGAATACGCGAGCCTCGAACAGTTCAGCCGCGTGCAGCATCTAGTGAGCCGGGTCGAGTGTGAACTCTCCGTGGACGCCGATGCGTTGGATGCGCTGGTGGCTTGCTTCCCCGCAGGCACGGTCAGCGGGGCTCCCAAGATTCGGGCCATGGAACTGCTCGCCGAGAAAGAGGGCCAGACCCGCGGACCCTACGCTGGCTGCTTCGGCTACCTCGACGGCTCGGGCAATCTGGACATGGCCATCACCATTCGAACCCTCGTGGTGCGAGACGGACAAGTGCACTTGCAAGCCGGTGCCGGCATCGTTCATGAATCCAATCCCGCAGCGGAATATGCCGAAACGTTGCACAAGGCAGGCGCGCTCTTCGACTCCATTCAACTCACCAATTCCCCCGCCTTTGGTTCGCCCCAAAGGAGCACCAGCCCGCCCGCCCCGGAGGTGAAGTCATGATCCTGCTGCTCGACAACTACGACTCGTTTACCTACAACCTCTACCAGTTGATCGCCGAACTCGGCCCCGAAGTGCAAGTGGTGCGCAACGATGCCATGAGCACCAAGGAACTGCTGGCCCTCGAGCCCCGGGCTGTAGTGCTCTCCCCCGGACCCGGCCGGCCTGCGGGCGCAGGAGTCTTGCTGGAGTACCTGGCAGAACTACCTGCCGACGTCCCCATGCTAGGTGTCTGTCTGGGGCATCAGGCCCTGGTCGAGTCCGAAGGCGGTTCCCTCGAGGTGCAGGCCAGTCCAGTGCACGGCAAGAGTTCCCTCGTGCACCACGAGGACAGCACCCTACTCCTCAACTTGCCCAATCCTTTTCCCGCTGCTCGCTATCACTCCCTGTGCGCGGAGCGCAACAGCTTGCCCGAGACGCTTCAACTCGTGGGCTGGACGGAGGAGGGCACAACCATGGCGGTGCAGCACAAGAGCAAGCCCCGCTACGGAGTGCAGTTCCACCCGGAATCCATTCTGACACCCCTCGGTGGCCGCATCATGGCCAACTTCCTGGCGCTCGCTGGCGAGGCCGTACAGCAAAGATGAACGCTCAGGAAGCCTTGAAGTGCGTGCTCGCTGGGGAAGACCTCGGACGGGAAAACATGCGCGCTGTCCTGGACGATTTGTTCGAGGGCAAGGCCGACCCCGTGGCTATCGCCGGTTTACTCGTGGCCCTCACGAGTCGTGGCGAAACACGCGCAGAACTGATTGGAGCCGCCAGTGCCATGCGCGCTGCCATGGTTACTTTCGAACACGACGCTCCCGGCGCCATCGACACTTGTGGAACGGGAGGCTCCGGCCTCGACACGTTCAACATCTCCACCTGCTCCGCCCTGGTGGCCGCTGCGGCCGGGGCCCAAGTGATCAAACACGGCAACCGCTCGGCGTCATCCAAGTGCGGCAGTGCCGATTTACTGGAAGCCGCAGGCGTGCCGCTCGAGCTCTCACCGAAGGGCGCTCGCACGGTGCTTGATGCTGTGGGCATCACGTTCTTGTTTGCTCCGGCCTACCATCCGGCCATGCGCCACGCGGGTCCAATTCGTAAAGCCCTGGGCGTGCGCACGATCTTCAACTTGCTGGGCCCACTCTGCAATCCTGGCGCCGTCAAAAGGCAAGTGCTGGGCGTCTTCGATCCAAGCCGTGTCGCGGACCTCGGACATGTGTTGGCTGAACTGGGTGCAGAGCAAGCTCTGGTGGTTCACGGTGGTGAAGGCGCAGATGAGTTGACCCTCGCCGGTCAAAACTCTTTGCACGCCATTGGCTCCGTTCCCGACACGGGCTGGAACGCCCAGGCCCTGGGTCTCGATGTCCACCCCATCCAAACCTGTTGCGGAGGAGATGCCCAGGCCAACCTAAACAGCCTGCATGACTTGCTCGCTGGCGAGGCCGTTGCCGCCCGAGACTTCGTGCTCTTGAATGCTGCGGCTGCGCTCGTGGTCGCTGGTGAGGCCGGGACCCCTCTCGAAGGCGTCCAACTTGCCCGGGAGGCCATCGACTCCGGAAACGCGCGCCGCAAACTCGATCAATGGGTGGCCTGCGCCCAGGGAGCGGCCAAGGCATGAAACCTCCTGAACGACTGGGTCCGATCATGGCGGCCGTGGCCCAACGTGCCGCCGAGCGACGGCGTGTACGGTCCCTGGAGAGTTTGCGCCAGGATGTGCAATTGGATCCCGCTCGCCGTGAACAGTTCGTTGGCGCCTTGCGGCAGCCAGGGCTATCCATCATCGCCGAGTGCAAAAGACGAGCCCCGTCCAGCGGCGAACTCTCCCAAGAAGTTGATCTGCAGGAACGCATCCGGAGCTACGCGGCGGGCGGAGCCGATGCACTCTCCATTTTGACCGAAGCCGACCACTTCGGTGGCAGTTTAGAAGATCTGAGCGCCGCACCCGAAGTAGAGATTCCGCGCTTGAGGAAGGACTTCCTCTTGGACGAGGCCATGTTGCTGGAGGCGCAATATGCGGGAGCCAAGGCCGTGCTCCTGATCGCTGCCTGCCTCGATCCCGAACAACTCAAAGATCTGCGCCAAATCGCGGCAGGTTTGGGGCTAGGAGTTCTGCTCGAGGTGCACAACCGCGCAGAACTGGCCGTTGCCTTGCCCTTGCAACCCGACGCTCTGGGAGTCAACGCCCGCGACCTGACCACCTTTGCGATCGATCTGGCCGTGAGCGAGGCGCTGCTACCCGAGATCCCCAAGAGTTGCGTGCGGGTAGCCGAGAGTGGACTCTACGAACTCGCGGACTTGCAACGCATGCAAGCCGCCGGTGCGGACGCTGTCTTGATTGGAACGTCCTTGATGCGCAGCCCCGATCCCTCGCAGACCCTCCGGGACTGGAAGGAGGGCTTGGATGCCTGACCCTATCCAATTGCCGCGGGTCAAGGTCTGCGGATTGGCACGCTCGGAAGACGTTCA
>JBLIMI010000375.1:0-4603 GCA_047638655.1 Minisyncoccia bacterium
GAGCGAGACCTGAACCGTGGGAGACAGCGCCGGTCATGAAGGTGCCTGCGGCAAAGTCACCATCCAACAAGCGTTCGTCACGGCCCTTGAGCTTGGCGGTCTTCAAGTGATAAGCCAACGTCACGTTGGGCTTCATCTGCGCGTTCGGCTTCTGGGCCACCAGGCCGTGACGCCGGGGGTACTTGCCCGTCAGGATCGAACCGAAACTGGTCAAGGTGTAAGGTGCCTGGGCGAAGCAGTTTTCAAACAACACGCCACGCTCGGCGAGGGCGTCCATCTGCGGTGTTTGCACGCGATCGTTGCCGTAGCTCGATAGGTGGTCCGCGCGCAGGGCGTCCACGATCACCAGCAGTACATTGGGCAAGTCTCGATTGCGATCGTTGAGCACGCCGCGCCCCTCGATGGCCGCCTGTTCGCTACGTGCAAAGAGTAGTCCAGCAGCGATGCAGACCAAGGCCAGGCTCCGCAACCCCAAATGCACCCGGCTCGGCAACCTCATGAGTTGACGCCCAAGGACCCACGCCAACGCAAGCGCCAGCAGTGCTTGTACTGCGGCCGCGGCCAATCGTTCGGGGGAAACCGAGGAGCGCCCATAGAAGACATAGGGTCGCGTCCACCAATACATCTCCGCGAAGAGTCCCACGAACATCCCCAGGGTCAGCATCCAGCCGAGTCGCTGCGCTCCTGTCTTGTTCTTGAGCAATGGATGCAAGAGCAAGGCGGCGGGAAGCAGCAAGGCTGCAAACAGCAGGCTGTAACTCATCACCGCTGCGCTGTAGCAGCCCAGATACCCCAGCAGAGAGTCCGGCGGCCAGAGGCGCATGTCTGCCACCACTGCATCGCTCAAGCCGAATAGCACGCCGCAGGTCAATGCCGCGCCAAGCCCAGCCTTCAGCGACTGGCTCAAGCCGAACGCTGCTGGCGTCTCAGAATGCACGGAGGGGTTGTGTTGGGTATTGCTCAACTCGATCGGGGTCTGAAGTCAACTCAAACGGTAACGAATCTCTGTGGCGCTGCGTTCTACCTCTGTGGCAAGTTCCGGGACCTGGTACTGCATTCCCGAATTCATGGGCCGTCCCGTCCAACGCTCCTGGACTAGAAGTCCTTTTCCGTCCACGGAAAATTCACGCTCGATGGTGGTGTGCGGGGCAGGGCTTCCGTCCCGCCATGCCAGGCAGCTCGAAAGGTGGACGCGGCCCGCTTGGTCCGAATGGACCTCCGGCGACAGGTGAAAAGCGCTCGATACTCGTCCGTGAGCGAAGGCCAGGACCCCGCGCCTGAACGTGGCGAAGGGTGTCCGCAGTGCGTCCAAGCTGCGACCGGCTCGCCAGTGGACACGGGCCAACCAGAGGGAAAAGCGCACCTCTTTGCCACCGGCCCGCAGCCCGCGGCTCAGTGAGGGTAAACCCTGCACGCCACACCATTCGCCTGCTTGATGTCCGCCAAGTCGGCAACGGGGCAGGAGTTCAAGACCGTCTGATTTGCGCAACACTCGGATCAAACCTGCGCCATGGGGGCTTCCGTGGGAGACATTGACTCCCGGTCGCCCGGCACGTACCCAGGCCACCACACGTTCATCTTCGAGACGGTAGAGTGCAGCGTCTTCGAACGACTGCAGCAACGGAAAGGGTTCGGTGGCTCCAGGAGCCTCTGTCACGTAGAGTTCAAGAATCGGCAAGGCACGAGCCAGCCACATGGCATGCCCAGCCCAAAACACGGGACACTGGTAACTGCGGGATCGTCCATGGCCAGGAAGATGCGAGCGCGGCGAGCCGTTCGAATCCAGGTGCGCGCTCCAAGCCTGCAAGCCGCGCAAGGCTCCCTGCGCGTAGCGCTCATCACCAAAGCGCTTCCAGCCAAAGGCCAAAGCTGCCACATCAAATGGATGCGAAGCCACCTCATAGGTTGCCCCCCAGTACCAGGGTTTTGCCTCCACCAAGCCACACTTGATCCCGTCCGGGCCTTGCAATCCCAACAAGAAGTCCAGCCCGCGCCTGAAGGCACCCAAGTCAGGAAGGTCATCGCCCTCGAGTTGAAGATCCTGCAGCGCATGCAAGCCAAAGGCCGTGACTCGCGATTGGTAGTAAGCCGAAACATCACTCGCACCTGCGTGGCCCGCTCCCCATGGAAGTGGGTGATACGGATAGCTCCCGTCCGGATGCTGAATGCCGGCGAGCAAACCATAAGCCCCCAGCGCAGCTTCCATCAGAACAGGATCCTCCTCCAGCGCCCAGGCGGAGGCCAGACCGGTCAATCCCCAGGCCCGTTGGGCGGGTACACCCTTATCCAGGATGGCGTAGCGTAAATACGTGCGCGCGTGTTTCAGACTGGCTTCACGCATGGGAACCAGTCGCTCCTGGGGACACTCGTGCTCCAACCCTCGAACCAACGCCCCTAGAGCATCAGAGGCAGCCCCACCATCGATCACCGAGTTGGAGCAGTTGAATGGATCGTGACGGCCAGGGCGAAAGGTGAAGCAAGGGCTCGTGTCTTCACGCACTAGATTCGACACCAGACGCTCGCCTTGTTGCAGCGCCACCTCGTGCAGGTCCTCACGTTCCTGACCCTGAGTTCGTTTCGCCAATTCCAGGGCTATCACGATCAGGCCAGCATTCTTGCCGCCGTGCTCAACCTGATGTTCGGGACAAATCACGCGGCCACCTCCAGCGTCAAACTGAAGCATCCAATCGAAAGCCCTGCGCAGGGCGCTCCAGCCCGCGGCCAAGGTCTGCTCAGCGGGGGTCGAATTCTCGTGGACCGTCATCACTCGTCCCACATGAATTGGCCAAAGGCCCGTTGCACGGAGGCACTCTCCTCGCGCTTCTCCGGAGTTGCAGGTTCCAATCTTTGGCGCACCCACCAATCCGCGAAGGTCCAACTCACGCAGGCCTTCACCACCAGGCCGCCCATCCAATCGAAGTGCTTGCGATAATAGCGCAAGCGATCAATTTGCCAGCGTTCCACGAAGTCAGGTCGAATCGTGGTGCTGGCGCCCCCCACATGCGACACACTCACTTCTGGCCGATAGTGGATCTTCCCGCCAGCTTGCACAAGGCGCTGAGCCCAATCCACGTCGTTGAAGAACAACTCCAACTGTTGATCGAACTCCCCAATCCGCTCCCAGGTCTTGCGCCGCATGAGCCAGCAGGAAGCGGGCGGTTGCACGTCGTCGCGGGCGCTCTCGTGATCGAAGTCGCGCAGGAAGTACCGTTCTATCTCGCGGCTGTCCGGCTGCCAGCGCTCCATGGGTGTACCGAAGAAAAACGCGGTGGAGAGTTCCGGCCAGGCCATGCAGCTCTTTTGGGTGCGGCCCTCTGCATCCACAAGCCTTGGAGCCACCACCTCTCGTTGCGGGTCTTCCTCCAGCAGGGCCACCAGGGCGGACAGAGTGCCCGCCGTCAGTTCCGTGTCCGAGTTGAGCAGCAACAGGAATTCCCCAACGCCCGCGGACATGCCTCGGTTGGCGGCCACGGCAAAACCGCGGTTCGTGCCATTCTCAAGCAACCGACATTCTGGAAAGTCATTCGCGACCATCTGCGCGGATCCATCCTCGCTGCCGTCGTCCACCACGATCACTTCTGCAGCGCCGGATAGCTCGTGCAAGCCGCGCCGAACGGACTCGAGGCAAATGCTTACCAGGTCGCAACGATTCCAGACAGGAACAATGACGGACAACTTCAAAGCTCGCCGCCTCCCATGATGCGCACCAATTTGGCCATCAGAACATCCACCTCGTGGTCGCGGGCGACGATCGCCGAGAGCCGCGCACCAAGTTGATCCCGTTCTTCCTGAGACTTCGAGAGCTGCACCCGCAGGCAGCGAGTCAAGGCCTCCACATCACCGGCCGCAAAGTACAAATCTCGCGCTTCCTCACCGAGCTCCGCGAAGAGTGCGGGGGCCGTGTCGTTGCATGAAACCACGGGACGCTGGCTGGCCATGCCTTCCAACGTCACCTTGTCCAGGCTGCCGGTCAAGCTCGCGTTAACCACCACGCTCGCGCTCTGATAGTGGGGCGCGATGCGCAGGTAAGGCACCGATCCGTGCAACCGCACGCGCTTGGTCAGCCCCAACTCTTGCATTGTAGCGCGCACTTCAGCGGCGAATCCCACATCGCTCTCGGTCAAGCCCGCACCGACCCAATCCAATTGCAAGTCGAAGCCCTCCGCCACGAGATTCCCCAAGGCCGCGAGCACGGCCAGGGGGTCTTTGCGCGGCGTCAAGCGCCCCACGCTCAGCAAGCGCTGCGGCTTCTCTTTCGGAGCTATTCCATGGGCGAAGTGTTCCAGGTCGATACCGTGACCCGTGACCAGTTTGTTCGGCGTTTCCGCGCGTAGAGATTCCTTGGTCGCGGTGAAGACCCGTTCCACACGCTGCACGGCCTTGCGCAAGCGCCGGTCCACACCTGCGTGGGTGTACCAGAGAAACGACTTCGCTCCATGCTTGCGGGCTAAGCCTGCGGACACCAACGTGTAGCGCGGCACCATGTGCGCCAAGACCGTGTCGTAGCCATCCGTGCCCATGGCTTCAGTCAGGAACTTGCGATAGCGAAAGTAACGGCGCACGCGGCCATCACGTCCCACCTCGCGCCAATCCACGTTGCGCG
>JBLIMI010000376.1:0-4602 GCA_047638655.1 Minisyncoccia bacterium
TGGGAATCACGCGCAGTCCGCGTGCGCCGGAAGCACTGAACGCGCTAGTCAAGACCTCGGAAGACTGGCGCTTGCGTGGGGCGGCCGTGGTGGGGTTGAGTAAGTGCTTGCAGAAGGATGCCATTACGGGAGTGATCGCCGCTCTAGAGGACACCGAGCCGCTGGTGGCCCGCACGGCTCTCACGTACTTGAAGTCGGTCAATCGCGGCCAGTCAGTGGAGCCGAGCGTGGAAGCCTGGAGCGCATGGTGGGAGAGTCATCGGGACAAAATTCGCTTGTTGGATCCCAAGGAACAGCAGAAGCGAAACACGAAGTATGGCTATGCCGCGTCACCTGACGTGATTTACCGTGACTTGGATGTGCTCGTGCTCGAGAGCCGGGGAGATCAGATTCAAGTCATCCTGGGGCAGCTTGGGATCGCGCATCGCATGACGATGGCCGGCAAATTGGAGACCGATGGTTTGGAAGCTAGCGGTGTCTTCATTTCCAATTGTACCGGTGAGATGGCTCCCCAAGATATCGAGCGACTCGATTGGTTCGTCAAGGTCGGTGGCTATCTGTGCGGATCGTGTTGGGCTCTTTCGGAAACCATTGAACGCATCGAACCTGGCGTGCTGAGCAAGTTCCACACCCGCGATGAGGTGCTGGACACTGTGATCGCGTCGCCCTGTGACCCGGACAGTCAGTTCACGGCAGGGGTCTTTGGCGAATACGTCCAGCCACTCTACCGGTTGGAAGGAGCACACCTCATCGACGTCTTGCAACCGGAGCGCGTGGAGATGCTCGTGGACAGCGTCGAGTGCGCGGAAAAGTGGGGCTCTGGAAACCTCGCCTGCTGGTTCAGTTCCGGCCACGGAACGATTCTGGACTCGACCAACCACTTCCATGGTCAAGGCCTTCAAAACGCCCTCGGTCTCAAGAAACCAGAGCAACGGATGGCCTACGCCATGGACCACATGGGGACCTCCTTCGAGCGCATTCGCGAGACGGCCAAGGAGAAGTATTGGGGCTCCAACCACACCGCGGCGCAGAACATCCTCGACTACTCCGTTTTCAATCTCGTCACGAATTTTGTGCGTCTGAGGCGCCTGGAAGGGCGCTGAAGTGATCAAAATCAGTACATGCGCAAGGTTCCGATTGCTCGCAGTCGCTTTGCACTGGAATATAGGGCCATCATGAGTGCCGATCGAAAAGAACTGGAAAGTGCCTTCCGTCAGTTGCCGGGGGTGGATGAAGCCCTTCGTCTAGGACGTGTAGCGCGCATCGCAGCCAAGACGGGCCGTAGCGAAGTGGCCAGCCTGGTGCGTCGGGCGCTCGAGGGCCTGCGACGTGAAATCGCCGAGGGCAAACTCGACGCGGCGGGACTAGCAGAACAACTCGGCGCGGATGAAGTGGCGACCCGCGTGGAGGCGCTCTTCAGCGCGGACCGCAAGCTGGGCTTGCAACGGGTCATTAATGTCTCCGGCGTCGTACTCAACACGGGCTTGGGGCGTGCTCCCGTGCACCTTGAAGTAGCGAGCCGCATGGCCATGGCCGCCGCCAGCTTTTGTGTGCTGGAAGTGGAACGAGCCAGCGGCAAGCGCAACCAGCGCGACGACCATCTCTCGCGTTTGCTCTCGCGTTTGACCGGATGTGAAGCGGCCATCGCCGTCAACAACAACGCTGCGGCAGTCTTTCTCTGTCTGCAGACTTTCGGTCAGGGGGGCGAGGCCATTGTCAGTCGTGGAGAACTGGTGGAGATCGGCGGTTCCTTCCGCGTGCCTGATGTGATGGTGAGGGCGGGTGTTGATCTAGTCGAGGTTGGCACCACCAACCGTACGCGCAAGGCGGACTACAGCAACGCCATCACGCCCCGCACCGGATTGTTGATGAAAGTGCACACGAGCAACTTCAAGGTCATCGGATTCACCGAGGAACTTTCGATGCAGGGCTTGGCGGACCTGGGGAGTGAGTCGGGCTTGCCCACGGTCTTTGACCTAGGCAGTGGCCTCTTCGAGCAAGAAGGGCTCGAACCCCTGGGCAAACTAGGGGATGAAACTGTGGTCCACGATGCTGTGGCCAGTGGCATCGACGTGGTGAGCTTCTCTGGCGACAAGTTGTTCGGGGGACCCCAGGCCGGCCTGATTGTCGGCAAGCGCGAGCACATCGAACGACTCCGCAAAAATCCGATCTACCGAGCCCTGCGGTTGGACAAGTCGACCCTCTGTGGATTGGAGGGCACCCTGCAACTGATCCTCGATGGGCGCGGTGACGAGATCCCGACGCGGCGCATGTTGCGCTTGACCGCAGATGAACTGAAACCCGTTGCGGAGGCTCTGGCTCAGCGCATCGACGCCTTGCCCGGCTTCGAAGCCGAAGCCTGTGCGGATCAATCCCAACCCGGTAGCGGATCCGCGCCCGACGTGTTCCTTGACACTTGGGTGGTGCGTGTTCAGAGCAGTGAGTATTCCGTTGAGGCCCTGGCACGACGACTTCGCATGGGGGAGCCCAGCGTTTTCGCCAGGGTGCAGTCCGATCGTTTGCTCTGCGATCCGCGGACCCTGCTGCACGGGGATGAGGATGGCTTGTTGGAGGCCTTCAAGTCCCTGGCCACCGAATCCTCCGAGAATTCCACGGGAAGTTGAGCCCTCGGCTTGCGTCCTGATCTTCCGTGAAGCAAGAACAAGAGTCCCTGCAGCCCAGCTTGCAACTCCTGCTGGATCGTATCCGGCGGCGGGAGGTCAGCGTGGCTATTCTCGGCTTGGGCGCCGTCGGGCTGCCCCTGGCGCGAGCATTCCACGACGTGGGCTTGGACATCGTTGGCTTCGACACGGACCCTCAACGGGTGGCCCAACTCTCCCGGGGAGAGAATCCCCTGCGCTATCTGAATCATGGAGCCCTCGACGGCCTCTTGAGCGGTGAACGCTTTGAAGCCACCCTGGACGCAGACCGTCTGGCCACTTGTGACGTGCTCATTCTGTGCGTACCCACGCCCCTCGATGGGGATCGCAATCCGGATCTCTCGCACGTGGAACAAGCTGCGGAGACGGTCGCCAGTATCCTGAGCCCGGGACAATTGGTCGTGCTGGAATCCACCACTTGGCCGGGCACCACGCGCGAGGTGGTGGCGCCTCGTCTCGAGGCGGGCAGCGGCTTGAAAGTGGGCGTCGACTTTGCCTTGGCCTACGCTCCCGAGCGGGAAGACCCGGGTCGGGAGGGCCTCACGACTCGCGACATTCCGCGCTTGGTGGGGGGCATCGATGAAGTCTCCGGACGCCTTGCGGTGGAACTCTACTCCCTGGCCATCGAGCGTGTGATCGAAGTCACCAGTTCGGAAGTGGCGGAAGCGGCCAAGCTTTTTGAGAACACCTTTCGCGCGGTCAACATCGCGCTTGTAAATGAACTGAAATTAGTCCTCGATAAGTTGGACGTGGACGTTTGGGAGGTGGTGGACGCAGCTGCGACCAAGCCTTTCGGATTCATGAAGTTCACACCCGGCCCGGGAATGGGTGGGCATTGCATCCCGGTGGATCCCTTCTATCTGGCCTGGGCCGCCCGTCGAGCGGGCGTGGACACGGGCTTCATCGAGCGCGCTGGCCAGATCAACCGGCGCATGCCGGAGTATGTGGTTGAGCGAACCCTGGGTGAAATTCAGCAGCGGCGCGGGCACGTGCAAGACGCTCGAGTGTTGGTGCTTGGCCTAGCCTACAAGGCCAATGTGGACTCCCTGCACGAAGCGCCTGCCATCCGCATGCTGGAGCTATTCTCAGAAAAGGGTGTCGTCTGTCACTACAGCGATCCCTGGATTCCGGAAGCCCCAGAGGTCTGCGGGGCCTGGCTCCAGGACTCACACTCTCAGGAACTCAGCGCTGAATTCATCGCGGGATTCGATGGGGTGTTGCTGGCCACCGACCACGATGATTTCGACTACGACTTGATTGCCGAGCACTCCCGCTTATTGGTGGACACCCGCAATCGGCTCGGAAATCGCTTAGCCGGGGACCCTCGCTACGTTCGTTAGTCAAATTTCTCGTGCTGAAGTCGCCCCCCGCGAGCGAAAAACGTAGTCTCGCGCCGTGAAGCATCTCCTCGAAAATGAGCCGCGACTCCGGGAGCACCCGCTCTTGGTGGGCGTCGTGCACCTTCTGCCCTTGCCCGGTTCCCCCCGTTTTGGCGGCAGTATGGATGCCATCCTGGATGGCGCCCGTCGTGATGCGGAAGCCCTGCGCAGCGGCGGTTGCGATGCAGTGATCGTGGAGAACTTCGGGGATGTTCCTTTCTATCCCCGGGAGAATCCCCCCGAGACCGTGGCGTCTATGGCGTTGGCACTGGCTGCGGTCAAAGGAAACATCGGCGATTTGCCCCTGGGCGTCAACGTGCTGCGTAACGATGCGGCGGCGGCGCTCGGCTTGTGCGCGGCAACGGGTGCCAACTTCGTGCGCGTCAACGTCCACACCAGTGCGGCGGTCACCGATCAGGGATTGTTGGAAGGCGCTGCTGCTGTGACTCTGCGCGAACGTGCGCGACTGTGTCCTGACGTGGCCCTGATGGTGGATGTGCACGTCAAGCATGCCAGCCCGCTCGGATCGGAGTCGGCTGCGGAAGCGGCTAGCGATGCCTTCC
>JBLIMI010000377.1:0-4602 GCA_047638655.1 Minisyncoccia bacterium
GAAGTAGAACGAGCGGTAGGCGCGGTTGCGCAGGGACGTGATCGTCGCTTCCGGGGTCTCGCTCAGATTGATGTCCGTCTCGTAAGGCTCGTACGCTTCCCAGTTGCTGGGCAATTCGTAGCCGGCCTCTTCCACCTCTTCGAAGAGTTGCGTGCCTTTGAATGGGATCACGCGGAAGAAGGCTGCGGTGTGGAACGCGCTCTTGCGCGCCCAATCGATCGTGGCTTCCATCTCGGCCTTCGTCTCTGTCGGAAATCCGAGCATGAAGGCGCCGTGCACGAGCACCCCCTGTTTCGCGATGAATTCAACGATGTGCTTGACCTTGTCGATCTTCAGATTCTTCTTCATCACTTTCTGGATGCGAGGAATCGCGGATTCGACAGCGACCATGCAGCGGTACATGCCTGCTTCCTTGAGCAGCAACACCAGGTCTTCGTTCAAGATGTCCCCGCGCAAGCCATTGGGGAAGGTCAACTTGAGGTTGTACTTGCGTTCGATCAACCCCCGGGCGATGGCGGCTGCGCGCTCCGGTCGTAGATTGAAAATGTCGTCCATGAAGACGAGCTCTCTGACTCCGTGGTTCTTTACCAGGTAATCGATTTCCGCCAGCACGTTGTCCGCCGAGCGCGCGCGGAATTTCTTGCCGTAGGAGTTGTGGCAGTAAGTGCAGCGCCAGGGGCAGGCCCGCGAGGAAAACATGGTGGCGAATTCCTTGTGGGCGTAGATCAAGCCACCGCGAGGCATGTTGTGGTAACGCGGGTGATCGATCAGGTCCCAAGCGGGCATGGGCAGTGCGTCCAAGTCGTCCGGGGGTGAGCGATCGGGCTCGCGCACGATGTCGCCACTCGCGTCGCGCCAAGTGATGCCCTCACAACCGGTCCAATCGGTGCGCTTGGCTTCTATGCCCTTCATCACTTCGATGAAGATGAACTCGCCTTCGCCACGAACGCAGCAGTCGACGTTCGGGTCTTTCATGACGTCGTCGTCGGCCACACTGGGGTGCGGTCCCCCGGCGACAATCTTCACCTCCGGGATTCTCGCTTTCACGAGCGCAGCCACGGAGTGCAGGCATCCGGCCTCGTAGGTCATGGCGGACAGGCCCACCACATCCGGCGCCAACTCCACAAGCCGCTGCGCGACCTGCTCTTCGGTCAAGCGCTCCGCTTTCATGTCGATGATCGAAATGTCATCGAACCCATCTTCACGCGCGGCCGAGGCAATCGCCATGATCCCCAGCGGATGCACGTGCGTGTGCTGTGTGTAGGGGTGGTAGGTCTGAACGAGGACGATGCGTGACATGGGATTCCTGCAGGAGGGGGGGCTAGGAGGGACTCTCATCCTTACGTAAGAGTATGCCTCCAACCCTTGCGATCGGGCGGGCTGCGACAGGGATTCTGACCCGGATGGGCGCTCTTATTTACCTCCCGGTCACCCGGCGTGCCCCATCAACTCGATTCGAGCGTCCTTATCGAGGGCAGGAGCATCAGGCCAGGATTCCGCGAAGCACGTCGCCAGCTACGTCTGTCAGTCGGAATTCGCGGCCTGCGTGATTGAATGTCAAGCTCTCGTGCTCGAGCCCTAACAAGTGGAGGATGGTCGCGTGCCAGTCATTGGTGGATACCCGGCCTTCCACCGCCTCGATGCCGACCTCGTCAGTTTGGCCGTAGCTGAAGCCGGGACGCACACCTGCGCCTGCCATCCAGGTGGTGTAGCCGCGGTTATTGTGGTCGCGTCCGTCGGTGCCCTGGGCGAAGGGCGTGCGACCAAATTCGCCGCCCCAGACGACGAGTGTGTCTTCCAGGAGGCCGCTGCGGTCCAGGTCCTGGAGCAGGGCCGCAATGGGCAGGTCAATGGCATCACAGGAAGTGCGCAAGTCGGCTTTTAAGTTGCGATGGTGGTCCCAACCGCCCTGGTTGATTTCGATGAAACGCACGCCCTCAGCAGCCAGATTGCGTGCTGTCAGACATTGTCGTCCAAAATTGTCGGTGGTCTCTTCGCCGATGCCATACATGGCGAGGGTTTTGCGGGGCACACTCGAAGTGTCGAGTAACGCCGGAAGTTCCGCCTGCATCTTGAAAGCGAGCTCGTAGGCCTCATTGACACTGCCAATGGCTCCATTGGCATCACCTTTCTTGGCGTGGGCTTTGTTGAGCGCGTCGAGAAGATCGAGTTGGCGTCGTTGGGCCTTGTCCGTCCGTCGCGGATTCTTGATGTCCGCCACGGCCTCATCGGGCTTGTTGCGTCGAGTGAGACGACTCTCGCGCTCGATACCGATACGCAAGCCCTGATGTTGCTGAGGTAGAATGGCGCTGCCGTAGTTTTGCGCACCGCCCTGGGTGGAAGGCGGGTTGAGAGTTACAAACGCCGGCAGGTTTTCATTGGCCGTGCCCAAACCATAGTGAACCCAGGCGCCCATGGATGGACGCACGAACTGGCTGGTTCCCGTGTGCATGCGAATGAACGCTTGAGAGTGCGCGGGGATGTCGGTGTGCATGCCGTGCAGCATGCAAAGGCGATCTGCCTGTTCCGCGAGGTGCGGGAACAGTTCACTGATCCAGAGGCCGCTTTGGCCGTGTTGCTTGAATTTGAACGGGGAGCCAAGCAACTTGGCTCCCCGGCGGTAATCGCCAGGGGCATCCTTGCCGTTCGACTTGGCGAGTTGGGGCTTGTAGTCGAAAGTGTCTACATGGGATGGCCCGCCCGCCATGCACAAGAAAATGACGCGCTTGGCGGGAGGTAAGGAGCGGGAAGCCGAGGCGCTGCTGGGCATTCCCAACCATCCGAGACCGAGGGCCGCGGCACGCAGAGCAGCACGCCTTGAGAACGAACGGGGCATGGAGAATTGATGATGATTCATGGCGAAGTGGCTCAACCCGCGTAGCGGAATTCTGCGCACTGAAAGAGGGTTTGAACGAATGCGGACCAGACTTCACGGGTGGCGTCCAAAGCGCGCTCATCCTCGCCGCGGACCTTGCGCGAGCGCCCCGAGTCCCAGGAATTGTCCTGTGGATGGGGGAGGCGCGAGTAATCTTTGAGGAAGGAGCGCACAGCGCGAACTTCGGCCGCGTTAGGCAAGCGGCCCAATGCCAAATCGAAGGCGAGTTCGATTCGGTCCTTGGTCGATTCTTTCGCTTGCAACACGCGCTCTGCGAAAGAATCGGCTGTGTCGAGCACCTCCTTGTTGTTCATCAAGTAGAGGGCTTGGGTCGCCACGTTGGTCTCACTCCGGTCTCCGGTGACAAACGATGGGTCCGCAGCATCGAAGACTTCCATCGAAGTCGGGATGCGGTCTCGCAGAGTCGTCAAGTACACCGACCGATGATCGCTAGGGGCATTCAGGTAATCGAAGATTCGATCCTTGCGTGGCTGGCCTTCCACGCCGTTGACGATCGATCCTGTGGGCCGTTCCAGGTCCAGGCTACCGGCCGCAGCGAGCATGGAGTCTCGAATGACTTCGGCGTCCAAGCGGCGATTTGGCATGCGCCACAGCAGGGTGGCCAGGGGGTCGATCTCTAGATTGCGTTTGTCGTCCTCCGTGCTCAGACGATAAGCGTGGCTGAGAGTGATTCGTCGAATGAGTGACTTTGTTGACCACTGGTCCTCCTCCATGAAGCTGACCGCGAGCCAGTCGAGGAGTTCGGGGTGGCTGGGCGGTTGTCCGCTCGCGCCAAAGTTGTTGGGTGTCGTGACGAGTCCTGCACCGAATAGATGCAGCCAAACACGATTGGTCCAAACCCTCGCCGTGAGCGGGTTACTGGTCGATCCAACCCATTGCGCCACTTGCAGGCGGCCGCTTGTGCCCTCTGGAATTTCGATGCCATCGACGCTGAGTACCTGTGGAACTCCCCTTGGCACCAAGGGGCCCACGGCCTCGATGTCGCCCCGGATCAGCAAGGGCATGTCACTGGCAATGGCGTCGCGCATGCCCATGGCCACCCGGTTAGCTTTCGTTGGGCGGCCTCCTTCATCAAAGCGCGCGAAGAGATCATTGGTCATCGCGAGAAGATTGCGTGCGGCCCGATCGCGGAAGCGCGTGCGCGCCTTGTCCTCTTCACCTTCACCGGCCTGCATGTCTTGCTTGCGCTTGCGGCGACCCTCACCCGGGCCGTCGTAGCCTGACGTTTGCTGTTGCAGTCGCCGCCGCCGTTCCAGGGCGTACTGCAAGACTTTTGGTTCCATGGGGGAACCGTTGGACACTTGGGCCTCCACAGGCAAGCTCAATAGTTCGGAAGGGTGGCGATTGGTGGTCGCGGCAAACGTTCCGTACAGCGCTTCGCTGCTGCGAAAGATTCCCGCCAGGGCGTAGTAGTCCTCGGTGGGAATGGGGTCGAACTTGTGATCGTGGCAACGTGCACAGGAGACCGTGACGCCCAGCATTCCCTGGGTCAGCGTGTCCACTTGCTCGTCCGCCAGATCCGTGGCGAATTGGCGCGGGTCGCGGGTGTTGTGACTCTTGGACCCGAGAGCTAGGTAGCCGCTCGCGATGTCGAGTCTTGCCCGTTGTGTTGCGTCCTCGGCGGGCATGAGGTCTCCGGCAATCTGTTCCATCAGGAACTGGTCGAAGGGTAGGTCGTCGTCGAAGGCGTCGATGACGTAGTCTCG
>JBLIMI010000378.1:0-4564 GCA_047638655.1 Minisyncoccia bacterium
CGACCCTCCATGTCCAGACAGACCTCGTTGTACTTGGTTTCGATCTCCCGCAGGTGAGCCACGGCTTCTTGCAGGTTGCCCCAGACATCAAGCTCCTCGTTGAGCTTGGGCTCCTGGTCCAGGTAGCCGATCGTGACCTCGTCATTCGCGGGCTTGGCGGTGCCCTCGAATTTCGAGTCCATGCCCGCGATGATGCGCATCAGGGTGGACTTGCCCGCGCCATTGCGGCCGATGATGCCGATTTTGGCGTCGTCGTAGAAGGACAGGGTGACCCCCTTGAGGATCTCGTCTTGCCCGTAGTTTTTGCACAGGTCCTGGACCTGATAGATGATCTTTTCAGCCATGAGGCGCGACAGGATAGCGCCCGTCCGCCCCGGTGGAACCCAGTGGGCGGGAATTCCGTTCCAGGGAGCTAGAAGTTCAGAGGGGGCAAGCCCCCACGGGAATCCTCAGAGGCCTACTGGCGCCACTTGACCCAACCGTCGTAGAGCAACTCCACCTTGCCGCCGAGGGCCTTGTCGAAGGATTTCGAGGAGTGCGACGTGGGCATGATGTAGACGTCCCGCAGGTAGCCCATCACTCCCGCGCGCCCGTAGCCCACGACCCTCCTGTTGGAGATGACTTCCGGGTCCGCCTCGACCAGGAAGCGGAAGAAGCTGCGGGCCTTGGCCCGGTACAGTTCGTTCACGTTGTCCTGACTGGTGACGTAGTAGTAGCGCCGTTCGAGGCCGATCAGGTTGGTCACCTCGCGCCGTTTGAGCCCGTTGGAGAGGGGGCCGCGCAGGATGCGGCGGCTGGCCAATTCCCGGTTGCGACTGTCGACTACAAAGCGTTGGTGCCGCGCGTATCCCGCGGGGCCTCCAAACTGGCGACCGAGCCAAAAGCCCATGCCGAGCTCAGCCCAGTGAGCGGGAATCGTGTACTCGGTGATGGGGATGTAGCCGCGTTTGCGGGAGAGCACTAGTGTGCTGTACATCAGCTGCTGAATTGCCACATTGAAGAAGTCCACGGGGCGTTCACCCGTGCCCTCCTTGTAGTAACTGATGGCCAGGTTGGGATTGGAGCGGTCCGTGCTGGTGACGGTGGAAGGGTTGTAGAACGGCTCGCGCTTGGAGTTGTAGTAGAGCTTGTAGCCCTTGTCCGACTTGTCCTGATAGACCCAGAAGGTCATCTTGTGGTTCTTGTCGTAGACGTCCTCCCCGGTCCACAACTCCTCTCCAAATTCCTGCATCCAATACAGGTAGACCAACTCCAGGTCATGGATGATGTTGACCGCCTGTCCCACGGTGGTGTTGGTCTCCACCACGTAGTGCTCTGATTCGAGGACGAAGCGCTTGGACCATTCCTGAATCTGTTCGGCGAAGTCCTTTGGCTTCTGCTGCTTCTTGCGCCAAACCCAGCGGTACTCACCAGCGATGCGCTTGTGGCCCAGGTGCTCGTTGGCGCCACCGTGTTGCGGGTCGAGGGTCAGGACCTTCCAGGCTTGGACGCGAGCCATGGAGTCGAGTCCCAGGCCCATGGCTTCCTGCACCCGGCGCCACTCCTCTTCCACGGTCAAATTCGGGCTGTGACCGGTCATGAACTTGTCGAGATCGTCGCGCACCGTGTGGATGCTGGCGATGTCTTCGTGGTCGTATTCCTTCGAGCGCGTCTTCTGGTACAGCACCAGTTGCTCGGGATTGTTGCGTTCGAGGATGCGGCCCTCGATCACTTTGCCATTCTTGAGGGTGATGGAGTCGCGATAGACTTCGTCGCCGGCGTGCAAGGCACCCGTGAAGGGTGCGAGGACGGCGGCCAGGGCGAGAACAAAGCGCAGAAACATAAATGTCTCCTCGGAGCGGTTGGATCGGGATGTGGGGAGGGATCCTGGGGCAGATTGTACAGTACTGTGCTGATTGGCGTGATGCACGCCGGCTACCGAACTTAAACGACCCCCAGTGCAAAGACGATGACCTGGATTCAGACCACAGAACTGAAGGACGCCAGTGGCGACCTGAAGGAACTCTACGCGCGCGCGGTGGACCCAGAGAGCGGCCAACTCGACAACATCATTTCGATTCACTCTTCTCATCCCGCTGGATTGGCCGCGCACTTGGACTTGTACGGTGCTGTGATGCGAGGCACTCCTAGCTTGCGCAAAGTGGAGCGCGAGATGATCGCCCTGGTGGTCAGTTTGCAGAACGGTTGCCACTACTGAGTGGGTCATCACCGGCGCGGTCTGCGCCGGCTGCTCAAGGACGACGATTTGTTGGCCGCCATCGAGGGCGACTTCCGCGGTGCACCTCTGGGGGAGAAACGCATGGCCATGCTGGTCTACGCCTCGAAACTGACGGCTTCTCCGGCTGCCATGGAGCGCGCCGACGTGGATGACCTGCGCGCCGTGGGATTCTCCGATCGGGACGTGTTGCAAATCGCCGAAGTGACCGCCTACTACGCCTACGTCAATCGCATCGCTGATGGGCTCGGAGTGCTGTTGGAGGATTGAGGCCCGGGGAATGGCGCGCGCGGGTAGCCGGGGGACCGGGATGACGATACTCTTGTCCCCCAAAATCGCAGTCCCTTCCCGTAGCGAGCCTCGGCGGTCCACAGAACCGCACCCACGAACATGGATTTCCTGAAAGAACTCGGCATCAATGACACCAACCCCGGCGCCTACAACGGTTCCTGGATCGAGACCAGTGGCGATTGGTTGGAGTCCTTCAACCCTGCCACAGGTGAGTTAATCGCCAAGGTGAAGAAGGCGTCTCCCGAGGAGTACGAAGCGTGCATGGAAGCCGCTACCGCCGCCTTCGAGAAGCTGCGTCTGATGCCTGCGCCCCTGCGCGGCGAAATGGTGCGCAAGTGTGGCGAGGCCATGCGCGAGAAGAAAGACGCGCTGGGACGATTGATTACCCTCGAGATGGGCAAGTCGGTTCAAGAAGGTTGGGGTGAAGTGCAAGAGTGCATCGACATCGCCGACTTCGCCGTGGGCCAGTCGCGCATGTTGTACGGGCTCTCCATGCACTCGGAACGACCGGGTCACGCCATGCGCGAGCAGTACCACCCCTTGGGCGTGGTGGGGGTCATCACGGCCTTCAACTTCCCCATGGCCGTTTGGGCCTGGAACTCCATGTTGGCCTGGATTTGCGGCGACCCCTGCATTTGGAAGCCGGCGCACGCCACGCCCCTGTGCGCCATCGGCCTCGTCAATGCCGTGCGCCCGGTGCTTGAAGCAGAAGGCCTGGGAGCCCTGGCGAGTCTTTGCATCGGTTCCGGCCGTGACGTGGGACAACGCATGCTGGAAGACAAGCGCTTGCCGATGATCTCTTTCACTGGCTCCACTGCCGTCGGCCGCAAGGTGGGAACCACCGTGGCAGAACGCTTCGGCACCACAATCCTCGAACTGGGTGGCAACAACGCCATCGTCGTGCTCGAGGACGCCGACATGGACATGGCTTTGCACGCCACGCTCTTCGGGGCGGTGGGAACCGCAGGCCAGCGTTGCACGAGCACGCGCCGCATCTTGGTGCAGGAGTCCGTGGCGGATGAGTTCATCAAGCGCCTCACCAGCGCTTACGAAGGCGTCAAGATTGGAGATCCTATGGATGAGGCCATCCTGTGCGGTCCACTGATCGATTCCGGTGCTTGTGATGCCATGCTCGATTCGATCGAGAAGGCCAAAGCAGCCGGCGGCGAGTTGCTGTGTGGCGGAGGTCGCGCGGAACTCTCTGGCAAGCTCGCCGGGGGCAATTTCGTGGTCCCCGCAGTGATGAAGGTTGAGAATCACTACGAGGTCGTGCAAGAGGAAACCTTTGCGCCCTTGCTCTACATCATCCCCGTCAAGAATTTGGACGACGCCATTGCCAAGCACAACGCTGTGCCCCAGGGCTTGTCCTCCGCGATCTTCACCATGAACATGCGCCACGCAGAGAAGTTCCTCTCGGCGGTGGGATCGGACTGCGGCATCGCCAACGTCAACATCGGAACCTCCGGTGCAGAAATCGGTGGGGCCTTCGGTGGCGAGAAGGAAACAGGCGGAGGCCGCGAGTCGGGTTCCGACGCCTGGAAGGCCTACATGCGGCGCCAAACCAACACGGTGAACTACTCCTCAGAGCTTCCCCTGGCTCAGGGCATTCAGTTCGGCTGATCGGCGATCAAGCCGCGGGCCACAAGTTCGGCCAACACTTCCGCGCTCTGCGTTCCAGCCAACCAAGGCGGGGCGTGGAGCGCGATGCGTGCCTGCTTGACCCATTTGTACCAATCTTCTCCCGCTCTCAAGAGGGCCGCGGAGCGAACCCCTTGTACGGCGGCGGGGCCTTGATCGCCGGGCCCGCTTTCGCTCTCGCGATCGCGCAGGTACATGCGCCTGGATTTTTGGTCCTCCGCTGTGGTGCCGTACCAGGACTCAAGCAAGGAGTGATCGCCGCGTGTGGCATGGTTCGTCGCCTGGAAGCTGTAGCGTTCGTCGTGGGCGGCGAAGCCCTGGGACACACCTCCCATGGAAAACGCAAACTGGCGCACGGGGAGTGAGCCCCGATCGCGCAACGCCGGCACCTGTGAATACCCATGGAAGCCCGGCGGGATG
>JBLIMI010000379.1:0-4551 GCA_047638655.1 Minisyncoccia bacterium
TGGAGACCTGACCGGGGATGCTGCGCTCGATGACCTTGGGCTGGGTGGACAGCATTCTTCCCTGGAGGGTTGGGGGGGGTGGTGGTGGCCGGGACCAGACTTGAACTGGTGACCCCTTGATTTTCAGTCAAGTGCTCTACCAACTGAGCTACCCGGCCATTCAGACGCCAAGTGGATCACTTGGACGCGCTGCGAACGGCGAATTATGCCCTCGCATCCCCAGAGGTCAATTCGCAAGGGGAGGATATCCGCGCCTAGTTCAGGATGTTTTTGAGTCGAAGAGTTCGCGGCCCGCTCTCACATCCGCCGCGATCTGCTCTTTGAGGGCTTCCAGCCCCGGGAAATGCTGCTCTGCCCGCAGTCTCTGAACGAACTCGAGCTCGATTCGTCGACCGTAGAGATCTCCCTCAAAATCGAGGAGGAACGCCTCGACCACCGGCTTGCGGGGGGATTGCCCCTCCACTGTGGGCCGAAAACCGATGTTGCAGACCGCGTTCCAGGTCGCCAGGGGCTCTCCGACCCGCTTGCCCTGCAGCACGTGGGCGCGGCAGGCATAGACACCCACGGGAGGGTGCAGCTCGTGGTGGAGGTCCAGATTGGCGGTGGGGAAGCCGAGCTGGCGGCCGAGTTGCTTGCCCCGAATGACCTCGCCTAGGATGGCGACCGGGCGGCCCAGCATGCGGGTAGCGCCCTCCAGGTCTCCGAGTTCCACGGCCTCGCGAATCGCCGTGCTGGAAACACCTCGCTGATCCACGATCACCATCGGGACGACCGACACCGGAAACCCCATCCCTATTAATAGGTCAGCGTTGCCGCGGCGGCCCTCTCCGAATTGGCTATCGAATCCCAAGACGAAATGACGGGTTCCCAGGCGTTCGATCAGGAAGTCGCGCGCGAATTGCTCGGGCGGGGTGCGACGTAGCTCTTCATCAAAGGGCAGGGCCACCGTATGGCCGATGCCGGCCCGCTCGAAGAGCTCCAAGCGATGATCAAGAGTGGTCAAGGTTCTCGGCGCGCGTCCGAGCAGCACCGACTTGGGGTGGGCGCTGAAGGTCAGGACGGTGGACTCTGCACCCAATTCTCGCGCCTTGGCCACATTGGCCTCCAAGATCGCCTGGTGGCCTAGGTGGACGCCATCGAAGACACCAAGAGAGAGCACGGCTCCGAGCTCCGGAGCCGAATCGAGCGCTTCACGGTCCAGCGTGACTCTCATCGCAATTACTGGTTGGCTTTGTAGTCCTCGACCAGGTCCTCGAACGCCAGCTTGTTGCGCAGCTTGTCCGCGGGGGACATGCGGTCGATCAGAAGGACCCCCTCGAGGTGGTCCATTTCATGCTGAATGACCCGTGAAATGAACCCTTCGTAGGTCTCCTCAAAAATCTCGCCCGTGGGGGTTTGGGCGCGCACACGAACCCGATCCGGACGGTTGACCTCCCCGTAGATCTGAGGGAAGGAGAGGCAGCCCTCTTCCATGGGCTGACGAGGGCCCGATAGCTTGAGAATCTCGGGATTGATCATGGCCAGGTCGTCGCTTTCCTCGCCAGTGTGGTTGAGCACCAAAATACGTCGTTTGAGGCCCACTTGCGGGGCCGCCAGGCCGACTCCCTCGCTCGTGCGCATGCGTGAGAACATGGCCGCAACCGTCTCTTGGAGGTCCTCATCGAAAGCCTCGACGGTTTCTGCGGGTTTGCGCAGGACCGGATCGGGGTAAACGGTGATGACGAATTCGAGGGACTTGGCCATGGTTCAGGCGCGTTAGGGGTTGGTGGCGGTGCGCGGCGGCGAGGAGGTCCGGGCCCCCGAAAGTTCTCAGGATATTGAAAATCCTGCCCGGCAGCATATAGGGCTTATTGACGTCTAAGGCCTTCCCACCTAAGATTTTCGCCCACTCTGTTAGCCGGTGTCGCCATGAGCGACCACCGGTCCGGTGGCATTGGTCTCAAGCTCTGCCGCCAGAACATCCATGGACTACTCCAAGCACATTCAGAAAGCCGAGGAAGCTGCCCGGCGACGCAACTACGACTTCGCAGTCGAATTGTATCAGCAGCTTCTCGAGCTCGACCCCGACCAGGGGCAGGCGCGCTCCGGCTTACGGCGCGTCCTGAAGGTGCGGGCGGAGACGAAGAAGGGCGGGCGCTTCCTGCGCGCGCTCTCCGGTGCAGGACCCTTGGCCGTGGCCAAGACCATGCGCAAGGCGGGCAAGATCGAAGCTTGCGTCAAGTCCATTGAGCAGTACCTCGCATCCAATCCTCTGGACGTGGATGCGAATCTCTTCCTGGGAGAAGCGTTGGAGGCCGGCCAATACTACAAGTCGGCTTGTGCGGTCTACGAGTTCATCGCCGAGATCGCTCCCAAGAATCCCGAGGGGCTCAAGCGCGCGGGCGCGATGATGTACCAGCTTGGTGAACACGACAATGCGCTTGCCTTCTATGAGCGCGCGTTGGAAGCCGACCCGCGGGACCAGGAAGCACTCAAGCAGCGCAAGAACTTGGCTGCAGAAACGGCACTCACGGCCCGCGACACTTCGGGTGTGAATCACAGTCGTGATCAAATCAAGGACAAGGACGAAGCACGCTCCCTTGAGCGTTCGACGCGTCTTCACCGATCGGACGATGAGTGGCGCGAGGAACTCGAAGCTCTAGAGATCCGCTTCTCGGACTCGCCGAGTGATCCTGACTTGATGATCGCCATGGCGGAAGCTCACGAAAAGCTACGTGATCCCGAGTCTGCGTTCGACATGATCGACCGTGCTTGCCAATACCGTCGCGATTCCGTCGAGTTGAAAGCGCGCCGCGATGGTCTGCGGGAGAAGATGCTCAAGAAGCAGATTTCCAAAGCAGATACCGCAGGCGACACGGAAAAGGCAAATCGCCTCGAAGGGGAGTTGCACACGATGCAGCTAGAATCCCTCAAAGAACAAGTTCGTTTGCGCCCTGGTGACGCCACCTTGCGCATTCGACTCGGCCGCCGTTTCCTGCAACAGGAAGAACTGGATGCGGCCGTGGGTGAGTTCCAAAAAGCTGTGGGTGATCCACGGCTTGGCAAGGAAGCTAACTTCTACCTGGGCGCTGCGTTCCAGGGGAAAGGCTTCTCGGACTTGGCCAAAAAGAACTACGAGCGCGCCCTCGAGGGTTGCTCCGGCTCCGATGAGCGCTCGAAAGAGATCCTCTACAATTTAGGATCGATCGCGGAGGTTGAGGGCCAGGTCGATGAGGCCCGGACGCTCTTCGCACGCATTTTTGAAATTGACATCAGCTACCGTGACGTAGCGACCAAAATGGAGCAATACAAGTAACGACATGCCGAACAACAAACAGCAAAGCAAGCGACTCAAGACCGACGAAGAGAAGCGCATCCGCAACAAGGTTCAGAAGAGCGCGATGAAGACTTCCGTCAAGAATGTGCTCCAGGCCGAGACTAAGGAGCTCGCGCAAGCCGCGACTCCCCTCGCCATGAAGAACATCGACAAGGCGGCCAAGAAGAACATCCTTCATGACAACGCTGCCGCGCACATGAAGAACCGTTTGGCGCGCTCTACAAACGCCAAGTAGGTCCGGGCACGGTGCCAGACAGCTCGAGGGTTTCCGCGCTAGATGGCTTGGACCCGCGAGCACCAATGGATTCGGATAGCGATCAGGGTCAATTGCAGGGATGTCTTTCTTGAGAAGTGGCCCTAAGCCGCGATCGAAAGAAATGTTCTGGGAGCGTTTCCGGACTACCATGTTCCCATGGCTTCCGGACTCGCCCAGCCCCTGCGGCGCCTGCACCGCAAATTGACCCTGGCCGTTTGGCTGGGCCGCTTTGTTCGTCAAGGCTCGGTGGTGTTGGCCGTTGCGGGCTGTGCCATCTTGGTTGCCAGAGCAGGATTCGGGGTGGAAACCGAGCGGGCCCTGTGGCTGCTTTTGCCCGTGGGGGCGGTTCCATTCACGGCCTGGGCCGGTGTGCGCGCCAAAATTCCGTCTGAAGCGGGGGCCGTGGCCTGGCTGGACCTGCGTTCCGGAGCGAGCGGGCACCTATTGGCGGGCTTCGAGCAGGGGGATGAGCGCTGGAACGGACCCGTCGAAAGCCAACTGTCCAAATTGCCGGAGTTGCCGGCGATTCGCCTCGGGTCCTTT
This sequence comes from Minisyncoccia bacterium, assembly GCA_047638655.1. Lineage (GTDB taxonomy): Bacteria > Planctomycetota > UBA1135 > UBA1135 > JABACD01. The sequence goes on from JBLIMI010000379.1 coordinate 4,116, forward strand.
GCGCGCGTGATGGTGCCTGCCATGGCCTTTGCCGCGCTGGCTCTCCTGATGCCGCTGTCCCGGGCCGAGCCCGGGCCTTCGACCGGTTTCTTCGATTCTGCCATCGCGGGGCTCGCGTCCCAGCTCAAGACCCTGGCTGAAGTCACCGGGCTCGACCAGAACATCGAGAAGGAACTCACGGAACGGGTGACCGAGCTCGCCAAGAACGTGGACGCAACAAAGCCCGAAGCGATGTTGGAAGCGATCGATTCTCTGCGCGGCGATCTGGCCCGGGAAGGCCAAGGCGCTGCGGACGTGGCGCAAGACCTCTTCGAACGTTTCGGGCACAGCGAAAATCAATCCGGCTTGCACAGCATGTTCGCCCAGAAGCTCTTCGAATCCGGTCTCAAGAGCATGATGAAGGACGGCCTCTCAGCCGAGCTCATGCAACAGGTTG
>JBLIMI010000380.1:0-4548 GCA_047638655.1 Minisyncoccia bacterium
TGGCCCGGGGCTACGGTGGCTGTCATGGGGGCTGCTGGTGCCACCAAGATCATCCATCGCAGGGACATCGCTGGCGCGTCCGATCCCGTCAAAGCCGAAGCGGAGTACACAAAAGACTATGAGGAACGCTTCAACAATCCCTACATGGCTGCCGCCCGTGGCTTTGTGGACGACGTGATCGAAGCCCACGACACGCGCCCACATTTGATTCGGGCGCTGGAATTGTTCAAGACCAAGCACGAGGACAAACCCGTGCGCAAACACGGCAACATCCCGCTGTAGGGGGTCGATATGTTCAAACGAATCTTAATTGCCAACCGCGGCGAGATTGCCCTGCGTGTCATTCGCACCGCCCGTGAAATGGGCATCGAGTGCGTCACCGTGTTTTCCGAGTTCGATCGCGAAGCCCTGCACACGCGCATGGGGCATCAGGCGATTCCGCTGGGCGGCAATCTGCCCTCGGAGAGTTATCTGGTGGCTGAGAAGATCTTGGCAGCGGCAAAGCAATCTGGCGCGGAAGCCATTCACCCAGGTTATGGATTTCTGTCGGAGAACGCTGACTTCGCCCGCGCCGTGGTGGAAGCGGGCATGGTCTGGATCGGTCCGCCCCCCCGCGCCATCGAGGTCATGGGCGACAAGATCCGCAGCCGCCAAGCGATGGTGGAAGCTGGCGTACCCCTGGTGCCCGGCAAGAACGAAGCTTCCGCCGACGCGCTGGAAGCGGCGAGTGCGGCCGCCGAGATTGGCTTGCCGGTGGCGCTTAAAGCCGCCGCGGGCGGCGGCGGCAAGGGCATTCGGGTCGTGCGTGAGCAGTCCGAGGTGGAGTCGGCCTTCCGCACGGCTTCCGGTGAAGCGCAAAGCGCTTTCGGCGATGGACGCATGTACGTGGAGAAGTACATCGACAACCCGCGGCACATTGAAATCCAAGTGCTCTTTGATCAGCACGGAAATTGCATCCACCTCGGCGAGCGGGAGTGTTCGATTCAGCGACGTCACCAAAAATTACTAGAGGAGACCCCGGCCTGCGTGCTCGACCCGGCCCTGCGCGAAGAGATGGGCGAGGTCGCCCTGCGAGCGGGCCGTGCAGTGGACTACGAGGGCGTGGGTACCGTCGAATTCCTGTTCTCTAAGGGCCAGTTCTTCTTTCTCGAGATGAACACCCGCTTGCAGGTGGAGCACCCGATTACGGAGATGGTGACCGGTGTGGACCTGGTGCGCGAGCAACTGCTCGCGGCCGCGGGGGAGACCTTGAGCCTGGCTCAGAAAGACATCGAGATGCGCGGACACGCGATCGAGGTGCGCATCAACGCCGAAGACGTTCCCGCTGGATTCCTGCCCGCTACCGGCACGATCAAGAACCTGCGCCTGCCGGCTGGACCCTGGGTGCGCGTGGACTCGTGCATGTATCGCGGATTGGAAGTGGGACTCAACTACGATCCCATGCTGGGCAAGGTCATCGTCTGGGGTCCCGACCGCAAGTCCGCCATGGCGCGCATGCAACGGGCCCTCGAAGAACTCAATGTGGGGGGCGTGCGTACCAGCGCCACGGCCGCCATGGCGGTTCTCAAGGAAGAGGCCTTCTTGGCAGGGGAGTACGATACCCACTTTCTCGAGAGCCTCGACCTCTCTTCGCCCGCGGGACCAGAGGAGGACTTGGCCGCTGCTTTGGCTGCCGTGCATCGCTTCCATCGAGCGCGCCGCAGGTCCATGGGGCCGAGCAGCGCCGACCGCAACGGGTGGCTGGCACGCAGCCGCGAGATCACCAGTGATTACCAGCGCCGCTCCGGACGCCACGGAGGCCAGATCTGATGAAGTACTTCGTTGAATTGAACGGTCGCGAGCGCGAGGTCGTGCTCGAGGAGCGCCTCGGGGAACTCTCGGTCAGCGTGGATGGCAAGCTGGTGGAACTCAACTACAGCGATGTCGATGACTTGGGGCAGCTGTTCGTGCTCTCCGGGACCCGCAGTTTTGGTGTCTCGATCGAGGGGGACACCAATCAGATCGACATCACGATTGCCGGGCACCTTTACGAAGTCCATATCGAAGACGAACGGGAACAGGCCGCCAATGCGGCGGAACGCGCCGCGGCCAAGGGCGGAGGCCTCGTCGTAGCGGTCATGCCCGGGGTGGTCGTGCAGATCCTGGTGGAGCCCGGCCAGGCGGTCACGGAAGGCCAGCCGCTCCTGATTTTGGAAGCGATGAAGATGCAGAACGAAATTCGTTCGCCCCTTGCAGGGACCGTACAAGAAGTTCACGCGCAGCAGGGAGAAGCCGTTAGCGCGGGTGAAAAGCTGCTTTTGATCGAATCTGACGAGGTTTCAGACTGAAGCATGACCCCAGGTTCGTTCCCCAGAGCCGGGAAGATCTGGCGGAGAACGGTGACCCGGAAAAAAATTCCAGGGTATGCGTTCGGAACGTCTGACTCCCCGGCTCAGGGGGGTGCAGCTGAGAGCTGCGCTGGGGATCCGACTTCGTCCCCGCAGGCTTCGGCTTGCGGGGGCGAGTCTTTTTATATGGGCCTAGTGCCGCGGCCCTCGAGGTTGGGCCGGGCCGGGGGTTGCCGAAAGACAGCGCCGTCGTGCGAGCGGGACCTACTTGAGGGTAGAGAGCTCGTCCTTGGTCTTGGTGGCGGCGCTGGTGTGGCCGAGCTTCTCTTCGAGTTGGGCTTTGGCGGAGAGGGTGGTCTTGAGGATGGGAGTGTCGGCGAAGGCGCGCGCGTAGGCGGCCAAGTCCGTGGCGATGACGAGGGAGCGCGGGTCCCGCTCGGCGGCCCGGCTGGCAGCCAGCATGCCTTGTAGATTGCGATACTCGGAGTACTCAAGGCCGAGCGCGTGGTTGATCTGGCGGGCCATGCCGTAGGCGACAAGAGCGTCTTCGAACCAGCCTAGGTTGCGCGCGGCTTCGGCCTGAGCGCCGTAGCCCATGGCGGTGCCCCACCAGTCGCCAAGGGCGCTGGCGCGCTCGACGGTTTCCTTGCCGGCTTCGAAGGCCGTCTCGTGGTTGCCATCTTTGAGTTCCTTGGCGGCGCGGCCGTAGACCTGTTGTCCGGCGCGGAAGGCCTGTTTCTGTGCGTTGTCCCATCCGACGAAGGAACTGGCGTAATCCGTGAAGATCGGTTGGCTGAAGGCCAGAGAAGCGGCGCGCGCGCCGAACATGGCGCGGGTTTGTAGCGCGCTGATTTCAGCCACCGGGGGCTTCTCCGGAGACTTCTCCCAAAGCGAGAGACCGCCTTCGAGATCGGCGTCAATGGTCTGTAGCACGAGCCCTCGATTTTGTTTCCAAAGGTCGGCAAGGCCCTCCAGATCCTCGATCTTTGCCAGGGCGTGGTAGGTCTCCATGACGACTTCACGGCGGTCCTGGGGGGCGCAATGGGCAGTGGCGAAGCAAGGTGCGGCGGCGAGGAGCAGGCTGGAGAAGATCATGGAATCGCAGGCGGAAATCGGATTGAGGAGCGCGACCGGCAGGAGGCCGATAGGGCAGAGAGTGTAGCGTCTTCGTCGGGATCGAATTTGGCGGGCAAAAAAACTGTCCAGGACCGGAGGTCCGCGTGATACGAATGTTGCATGCGCTGGCGTCCTCTCTTGTCCCTGGCCCTTCTGAGCACGATTGTCTTTGTGTTCGGGGGGATCTGGTGGAGTCTCGGGGACTCGACGGACCACGGCTATCCGGATCTCGAGCCCTCGGCGGGCATGATGCTGGCTGCCGCAGCGCAGGAGCCGAGCCTGCAGAAGCCGGAGGGAGTGGGGCTGGGCCTGCTTGGCGCGGCGCCCGCAAGTCGAGCCCTCAGTGGTCGCCTTGGGGTCCTCCAGGGCCGCTGCCGCACCCACCGCAATCAGGGGGCCTTGCCCGGCGTGCTTGTCGAGTTCCTGTGGCAAGGCGAGTCCTTGGCGGAAGCTACAAGCGATGATCACGGCGAGTTCGCAGTGGACCTCGCCAGTTCGAAGTTTGATCAGGTTCGGGTGCGTGCGCCGGAGGGTTGGTGGTGTTTCGAACAGGGCTTCAAGCGTGACCGGTATGTCTTGCAACTGGCTCCTCATTCCGTGGGGCCCGTGCGAGGCATCTTGATCAACTCGGAAACCAAGGAACCCCTGGCGCAATACGTGGTGCGCATCCGCGACCAGAATGGCTGGAGCGAGACCTTGGCTAGCGATCGCGAGGGCCGGGTGGACAGCGACGTCTACTTCGTCAAAGGAGAATTACAATTGCTGGCGCAGGCCGAGGAGACTGGGGGCAAGTACTCGGGTTGGGTGATCGGGACCTTGGACCATGTGCCCCAGGGAGCGAACCCTCCGCGCACATCGATCGAGGTTCGAAGCGGTCCGACCTACCAGCTTCAACTCGACAACCCTGGACGGGTTCCGCTCGGCAACTTGCAGGCCTACATCACTTCCGCAGCACGGATCGGGAGGGTCGTCGAAACGACCGGTCGCGCTGTACGGGTGCGCCGGGGCGAGATGCCCTGGGTTCGCTTTCCAGGGGCCTACTCGATTCCCGCCCAGCCCTTTCTCGTGATCACGGATTCGGGCGGAAGCTGGTTGGGGTCGGCGG
>JBLIMI010000381.1:0-4547 GCA_047638655.1 Minisyncoccia bacterium
GAAAGTGAGGCAGCAAGCCCTCCTCAATCCCAGCAATGAAGACCGCAGGGAACTCCAACCCCTTGGCCGCGTGCAAGGTCATCAAGCGCACTCGATCCTCGCTCTCATCGAGTCCATCCACCTCGCTCACGAGTGAGATGTCTTCCAAGAAGCCGCGCAACCGGCCATCGGGGTACAGGCGGTCGTATTCCCCGGCGTAACTCTTCAATTCCTCCACGTTGGTCTCGCGATCTTCGCGATTGCCGTCGTCCATCTCCGCCATCCAGGCGTCGTAGGGCATTTGCAACAGGAGTTCCTCCAGAGCCTCTGCGGCGGGCTTCTCGCGGATGGATTCGAGTCCCTCCATGAAGGCAGCGAAGCTCGCGAGGCCATTCTTGGCGCGTCCGCGAATGTTGGCCAGCGCTTCCTCGGAACGGGCAGCGGTGAACAGCGACACACGTCGATCCGCCGCCCAGTTGGCGAGGGTCCCGAGACCCTTGTCCCCCACTCCGCGCTTGGGCACGTTGACGATGCGACGGAAAGCGACATCGTCCACCGGATTCATGGCCAGCTTGAGGTGACCGATCAGATCGCGAATTTCGCGGCGGGCATAGAACTCGACGCCTCCGACCACCGTGTAAGGCAGCTTGGCCAAACGCAACTGACTCTCGAGAGCCCGCTGCATGAAATTGGCCCGGTAGAAAATCGCCATGTCCGCCAGGCGCATGCCGTCGAGATTCAGCCCGCGGATCTGCATGGCGATCTCGCGCGCCTCGTCATTCTCGTCTCCACATTCGGCCAAGTGCAACAGTGCGCCGTCTTCTCTGGCCGTGAACAGTTCCTTGCCCTTGCGTTCGGAATTGTTGCGGATGACCGCGTCCGCGGCCTTCAGAATATTCCCCGCCGAACGATAGTTCTGTTCCAGCTTGACCACGAGCGCGGCACCGAAGTCCGTTTCGAAGTCCATGATGTTGCGAATGTCGGCACCACGCCAGGCGTAGATCGACTGGTCGGGATCACCACACACGGCGAGGTTGCCGTGGAAACTCGCCAAGTGCTTCGTGAGTCTGTACTGAACGCGATTGGTGTCCTGGTACTCGTCCACCATGACGTAGCGGAAGCGACTGGCGTAGGAATCGCGCAGGCCGAGATTGGTGTCGAAGATCTCGAGCACCTTCAAGAGCAGATCGTCGAAGTCGAGGGCGTTGCTGGAACGCATGGACTCTTGGTACTTGGCGTAGACGCGGGTGAACACCTCCTCGTCCATGCCCCCATCCGCTTGGGGCGTCTCACCCGCACTGCTGTTCTTCCACTCGCTAATCCAACCACCCACCATGGCCGGGCGATACTGGGTCGTATCAAAGCCTGCGGCCTTGATCACGGTCTTCAATAGTTGGTTGCGATCCGAGGTGTCGTAGATAGAGAAGTCCCGGGTCCAATCCCCAAGCACCTCGATCTCTCGACGCAGAATGCGCGCGCACATGGCGTGAAAGGTGCTGATCCACATGCCCGTGGTCCCGGGCAGGAGTCGCTCCACCCGCTCGCGCATTTCCCGGGCAGCCCTGTTCGTAAAGGTGATCGCCAGGATTTCGGAGGGACGCACGGCTCGCTCTGTTACGAGATAGGCAATCCGGTGGGTCACAACCCGCGTCTTGCCCGAGCCTGGGCCAGCCAGGATCAAGAGCGGCCCTTCCGAGTGGGTCACAGCGGCGCTTTGGGCCTCGTTAAGCCCCTGCAATAGGTCCTGAGCTCGAGGCCCGGCACCCTCCCTAACGGGCTCGCTGCCCATTCCTTTGAAATCCATCCAACCAGTCATTTGCAACGATTCTAGCGCAGGGTGGCGGCAGACCAACGGCGGAGACTCCGCTATATTGAAGGAGTGAGCGGAACGGACACGAAAACCATCGAAGAGGTCGAGGAGCTGGCGAAAACCAGCTACGCCCCCATGTGGAAAGTACTTTTCCACAACGACGACAGGACCCCCATGGACTTCGTCACAGCCGTGCTGATTCGATATTTCGGGCACAGCCCCCAAAGCGCTGAGCGCATCATGCTGACCATCCATCACAAGGGGATCGGGCTGGCCGGGGTCTACGCCCTCGAAATTGCGGAGCTCAAGCAGGAGCAGACGGTTTCAGCCGCCAGGCCCAACTATCCACTCAAAGTGACCCTCGAACCCGCCTGAATCGGCGACAGCTTTGGTGAATGCGGCCCCGGATCCAAGAATGGATCAAGACGGGGCGAAAGCTTGCCCGATACGGGCCAAGCCACCGGGTCGTGCTGAACTTTCCGCCCCCAGGCGGATGAATCGGGGTTAGAGGGTCCCGAGCCAACCGCAGCACCCTGTTGCATCCACCACATCTATGTCTGGGAACAGCCAAAACAACGATAGCTCCGCCGTCCCCCCCCAAGGGGAGGAGCCTATGGACGCCGCGCTCAAGAGTCGAGCGCGAAAACTCAACCTCGTGGGGAGCTCACAGCTCACGCGCGCGGTGGCGGAAGCGGTGCGTCGAGGCCTAGCCAAGCAATTTGTCCTCCAAGAAGAACAACTGGAGCAAGCGGTGCGGGCCATCGGGCGCGAATTGATGGAGCGCCTCAAGGCCAACTCCAAGTCCGTGCGTGGCGTGCCCAAGGATGCCTTCCTGAAGGAAGTGAAGGCGGACAAGCAACGCATCGAACTCGCCAAGGAAGCGGCCCGCGCTGAGCTAGACACCCTGCTCACAAGGCTCAAGCAGAGCCACGAAGAGATCGCGCGACACGAAGCAACCCTGAAACAAGAGTCGCGCGCCACGGGTCGTGTCGAGGACCAGGCACTGAGCGAGCGCATCGCGGAACTATTCGCCGGCGGAGAGTCCTCCGACGACATCGCGGGGCTGCGCGAGAAAATCACCGCCTTGGCCCTCGGCTCCATGCAAGGCCAACGGGAAAAATCGATCGATGCCCAGATGGCGGATCACCGGCGCGAGGTCAATGCATTCGAACGCCGCATCGCCAAGCTAACGAACTCCCTCGAATTGACCGAGGAAGAGCTCAAGCGCATCGCCAAAGCCAAGAACATCGAAGTCGGCGTGGGGTCCATCTACCGCAATGTGCAGGGACTCTCCGGCGTCGAAGACGACTACGAAACCAAGAAGGAGTTGATGTCCAGCATCTTCGCGGCCAACCTCGAACTGCAAAAAGGCAGTGCCGAGGCCAGCTGAAAATCACGAGAATCATTTTAAGGGTGGCCGGGAAACCGACAGCCCGCCCACCACAACAACCATCAATCAGGACCAGCAATACGGAGCGATGAGCGACCAGGACCAAACTCAGGACACGAACAACGAAGGCACGTTCGAGTCTGACAACTCTTCTACCACCGCAACCCAAAACAACGAGGCCCAGAACCAGCAGTCGGAGGATAGTTCCGACTCCTCGTCGGAATCTGGAGTGCTCTACCTGGGCATCGACTTGGGCACCTCGCGCACCTCGGTCACGGCCAGCAACGGCATCCGTGAGACCGTGGCATCGTTCGTGGGCTACCCCAAAGACGTCGTGGCCAAGAAACTGCTCAAGAAAGACGTTCTCTTCGGTAGCGAAGCCATCGAAAAGCGTCTCTCGCTGAACCTCTATCGCCCTCTGGGCGAAGGCGTTCTGAAGCACACCCTCGAGGGTGACAAGAGTGGCGACGACTACGATGGCAACGTCAAGGCTGCCCGCGACCTGATCGGTGAGATCATCCGCCTCGCGCAACCGCGCAAGGATGAATTGATCTACGCTGTGATTGGTTGCCCGGCCGAAGCCTCCTTCAAGAACCGTGAAGCGATCATCGAAGCCGCCCGTCAATCGGTGGACTCGGTCATGCTTTGCTCGGAGCCGTTCTCCGTGGCTTACGGCCTCGAGATGCTCGACGACGTGCTCGTGATCGACATCGGTGCTGGCACCACGGACCTCTGCCGGATGCACGGTACGATGCCGGAAGAGTCCGACCAAACCACGTTGACCTTTGCCGGTGACACCATCGACAATGAACTGACGCGTCTCTTGAACGAGAACTACCCCGAGGCCCAGTTCTCGCTTCAGATGGTCAAGCAGATCAAAGAGAAGTATGGCGCCGTGGGCGAATTGATGGACGCAGCGGTCGTGGAATTGCCGGTGAACGGCAAGCCCACCCCCTTCGACATCACCAACGAGATCCGCGAAGCTTGCCAAACGATCATCAACCCGATCGTCGTGGGACTTGGTTCCTTGATCGGTAGCTTCGACCCGGAATTCCAGCACAAGCTGAAAGACCGCGTGCTGCTCGCCGGTGGCGGTAGCCAGATCAAGGGACTCGACAAGGCCATCGAAGCCGAGATGCATCGCACCCTCGGCAGCGGCCATGTGATCCGTGTGGAAGAGCCCATGTACGGTGGTGCCAACGGCGCGCTCAAGATCGCCCACGACATGCCCGCCGAGTACTGGGAACAACTGAAGTAAACAGTCCACGGAGGCTGACATGCGCGGGGGGGAAGGTCACACGACCTTCCCCCCCGCTTTCATTTGGGCCACGGCTTGAATTGCCGGATGAGGGTCGCGCGGCCTGGTAT
>JBLIMI010000382.1:0-4538 GCA_047638655.1 Minisyncoccia bacterium
AAGTGCAGGTCCCCACCTTAATGCAGACCATTCGAATACTCGCCAGCGACCCCAATCCCAGAGCACGGGATGGAGCCGAAGCACTGCGGCTGTCGAAGTTCCTGATTGCGAGCGAGCCGCCGGATCCCCGCTGGTTTGACCTGCTCGGCATGAGCCACGCCCGCTTGGGACAGTTCGAGGCAGCGCTCAAGGCCACTCGCAAGGCTCTTGAGGGCGCTGAACAACTCAAGCAACCGGAGCTTGCAACTCAATTGAGAGAGCGCTTGGTGAAGTACGATGCCCACCAGCCCTACACCAAGTGAGGGCTCACCACATCTCCTTGGTCAACAGAACCACATGTGCCTGGTCTTCATCCATCAAGAGCACTCCGAGCGCTTTGCCTGTCTGTGTCCCGCGAACGAGGGCTCCATTCTGCATGGCTCCCAAGTCGATGTCCTCATCCAGTCTCCAGCCCCGCTCTTCCTGGCTCAATCGTGCACGGGACACCGAAAGTGCAGGCAGCCCCAGCGAGGCTTCGATCCAACAGTCTTGTAGCTCTGGCTCAAAGAGCACGTCGGCCGCATGGAGGACAGCCATGTCATCGGTAACGAGCGCACGCGCGAGCAGGCCGCGTCCTTCCCAAAGCGGTTCCGAGTCAAGCGTCAGTTCCGCGTGATCCACCTCTAGGTGCGTGCTCCCCTCCCGGGCTGCCGAGGGAATCTGTAGCAATTCGATTGGGCCCAGCAATCTGCCCGGAAGCGCGATGAGCCAGCCGTGCTGCTCTTTTTCGCGCCGAATCAAACGCCCGCTTCGATAACGCAAGACAGCCCACTGCCTGGGTGAGGTGTCCTCGGAGTCGCCTTGCTCCAAGCCGATGGAGAGGCTCGGCCGCCACTCCAGCCACTCGGCGTCTGCTTCCGAGTGCAGACCAAAAGTCCCTGTTCCGCTGAGAGCTGGCTCTCCATCATCGGGAGTCGCAAAAGCGATTCCGCCAACGACCAGACCACGCAGTGAATCCAACTCAACGGAGATCCCCTTGAGTAGGGCCATGTTGACCTCGAAGCCGCCGGTCCGCCAAAAGCGACTGCTCTCGCGTACCAGTTGTGCGTACCTGGGTTGGACATAGGCCTCAATCTCCACGCCGGTCCCGTCGGAGGTCAACTCCACTCCAAAGACGGTTCCCACATGAACCCCTCGATAGGCCAACTGGGCGCCAGGCGCCAGGCCGCCGCGCTCCGTGGCTAACAATCGAATGGAAATCCCTCCAGTCTCCAACGTCCCCGGCGCAGGTGAAGCGCGCAAGGCCTCAAACTCGTACTGAGCGGAGCCGAGAGGATCTCCCGGCTCAAGAGTGATGTAGCGTGCCCCCACGATCGTCCCCAAACCCTCCACCCGATCCAGTCCAAGCTCGGGGTGCACAATCCAAAACCGTGACCCCACCCGGCAAAACGCCTCGGCTTCGGGCCGCAAGCGAACACTCAAGCGCACCGCATCCAGTTCCTGGGAAACGACTGTTGATTCCACCTCGCCCAGCACCACGCCACGGAACTTGAGCGCATCCCCCACGCCCAGGGAGTGAGCATCGACGGCATGCAGCGTCAGCAAGGGTCCCTGCTTGAACCATGTCTCCGCTCCCAGATAGACCGCCAGAGCGACAGCCATCAACGGCAGCCACCAATTCAAACGGCGGGGTTGAACCTGCTCCACAAGCGCATGTTGCATCACCACATCTCCACGCTGTTCAGCGTCTTTAGTCATTGGATTTCGTCCGCACGCCGCCAAAGAGAGTGAGAGTCAAAGCTCGCGCTGGCCATCAGGCTCAGCACCACCATGACGCCAAAAGCGAGTGCCCCAGGACCGGCGGTGACCTCCACCAAGTCGCCGATCTTGACCCAGGCCACAATCACCGCCACCAGCAGGACATCGAGCATTCCCCAGCGACCGGCTGCTTCGATAGCGTGGTAGAAGGATGCGCGATGCCGAGCAGCAAGTCGTTGTGAACTGCAAAGCCAGAGCAGAACCACGAGCTTGATGAATGGCAATAAGACCGAGCAAACAAACACGAGGCCGCCCACCAAGAGCTCTCCGTGTTCGAGCAATCCCACGCTTCCACCGAAGACGCTGGCCTCGGTGGAATGCCCGAGCTGTTCAAGTCGCATGATCGGAAGCCCGATGGCGAGCGGGTACAGGAGCAGAGCGGCCAAGGCAGCCGCGATGGTGCGCTGATTTCCATCTGCCAGGCGGGAGCCGCAGAGAACGATGGCTCGACAGCGAATGCAGCGAGCACGCTGCGAATCACTCAGAGACGGAACGCACTGCACCAGACCACAGGTCGGGCAAGCCTTCACATCAGACGCTTTTGAGGGATCCGTGCTCATTTCAATGCAACATGGGCGCCCCGCCTGCGGTAGCAAGCGGGGCGCCCATTCTATCAATTGTTGCTCGAGACTACTCGCCAGCGGTCACTTCGGGGAGCAAAGGCAGAGGGGTCATACTCTCGTAGCCAGCGTCCCGTCCATTCAGAGACATGCGTGCCATCTCCTCGTAGTCCATCTTCTGCTGGCTGCTGGCCAGCATGTCGAGTTCAGCTTGCTGACGGGCGCGCACTTCCGAGAGGCGGCTCGTCATGCCGTCGAGGCTGACTGCGTCGAACTTGCTGAATTTCTCGATGGTCTTGTTGCGGTCGGCAAGCAGGTCGATCAACCGCTCGTTGCGGGCGATGGCATCCACTTGGCGGTTCAGCTGCATGATTTGCGACTGGAACTCGACGCGCTCGGACTCAAGCGTCAGGAGCAACTCGTCGAGTCGACCCTCTTGTTGGCGAAGGTAGGTCAAGTCGTGCTCGGCATCCGCGGCGCGGTTGGCGTAGGCGACGATCGTTTGACGGACCTGGTTCAGCTGGTTGGCAGCGCGGTCGTAGGAGTACACTTTGTCATCCCAGGAGACGACTCGCACGCTACTCGAACCGGTGCTTGCACGTTGTGCGCTAGCCTCATTCATGACGGGCTCAAGAGTATTGAGGTCCCCTTCTGCCATGTGAACGACGCGTTCGCAGATCGCTTGGTCGCGCTCGAGCTGACGAACTTGCTGACGCAGTTCGGCGAGATCGCCACGGACCTGACCGATGCGCTCGGGGTATTCGGCTTCCATGCTGCGCAACTGGGAGCGAAGCGCCGAGGGGTCATCGATGTTCTCATCGATCTGCTCGAGAAGGCCTGTGTGGACTTGATTGATAACAGCGTGGGTTCTTTGCGGCCCTGCGACGAGCAGTGCGCCACCGAGGCCGGCACCTGTCAAAATGATGGTTCCGAGACCGAATTTGAATGCTGACTTGATCATGGGTGGGCTCCTTGCCCGGGGTTTCCGGGGCACCTTAGGTGGTTGGGGGCCATTGGGCCCTGCTTGCGGGTGGTCAGGAACGTTACTGGGAGTCCTCCTCTCCGCATTTCAGGCCAGACTCGAAAACCTGCAGTTGGAGGCGAAAAGATCAGTGGAGACATGAAAAGCTAGTCACTAGCGAATAACTAGGCGTCCACTCCGATAGAAAGGCGCCTCCGCAGGACCCCGGAATCGAGCTTCATCAGCCTTCCAGTTGCCCTGCGTTACAATAGAAGTCGCCGGACACCCCTCTACGATCCAAGGATTCCCTTTGAACTCCCTCACGACCTCTTTCGTGAAGCGCCTGCGGGCGCGCGACCCCCAAGCCTGGTTTGAGCTATGGGAGACGTTCGGCCCTGTACTGCGTTCCCAGCTTCATCGCTGGGGCCGCGGCCGCATCGGGCAAGAGACAGTGCAGGACCTCTCCCAGGAAACCCTGACCGCGCTTTCGTCAGCCATCGATCGCCATGACCCGAACAAGGGTGCCCGCTTCTCCACCTGGCTGCTCGCGATTGCTCGTTACACGCTTGGGGATGAGATGGACCGACGCAACGCTCAAAAGCGAGGTGAAGGCGTCAAGCCCAAGTCCCTGGAGGACGAATTCCGAGCCTACAGCCCCGACGTGGGCCCCGGGGAAGCCTACGAGAGAGATGTCTTTGACGCGAAAGTTGGCGCCGCCCTGCGCGGATTGGAACGCGAGTGCGACTTCCTCGACTTCTCCGTTTATCGAATGCGCGTCTTTGACGGCCACACGGGACGCAAGGTCGCTGAGGACCTAGGCATTAGCCCCCCCACCGTCAGCCGCCGCCTGGCGTCTGTTCGCAAGCTGTTCCGGGAGCGCCTCTTCGACGTCTTTTCTAAATACAGCTTCACGGACGACGAAATGAGTGAACTGGAGCGAAATGGCCTGCTCTTGAATCCCACTAAGGAAGACGAGACACGCTTCGACGAGGCCGTTGCGGAGATTTATCACCGCCTCTGCCATAGCGAAGAGCGCGCTGCCCCCGGCAACGCCGCCCCCTGAGCCCAACGGTCCACCAACCCAACCCCTAAGGAATCGCCATGACAGCAGGATTCGCCGTCTTTCTCAAAGTCGTGATCACGGCCGCGCTCATTGTCGCTGGTAGCGTTCTCGCCATTTGGGCTTTGATCAAGGGCACGAAAGGCCTGATCTGGCTACT
>JBLIMI010000383.1:0-4518 GCA_047638655.1 Minisyncoccia bacterium
CGCGCGCCGCCCTGCCCACGGCGAGGGCAATTGCCAAGGCGGCGTTTTCCACCTGAAAGTCGCCGGGGACCTGCAGTCCAAATGCCGGGGTGGACCAACCAGGTCCATGGACCTGGATTGTGAAGCGCCCCTGATCCTCACCTAGAAGCCGAACACGAACCTCGCGGCCGATCTTCCAGACGGGGGCGCGGCATTCAGAGTAGACCCGTTCTGGAACCTCCGAGCCCACCACCAACAAACCATCACGGTCCACATGTTCCACAAAACGCGCAAAGGCAATCTCGATCGCCTCCAACGTGCCGTAGTAGTCCAGGTGATCCGCTTCTACGTTGGTGATGATGGCACCGGTGGAATCGAATTTGTGAAAGGTGCGGTCATATTCGCAAGCCTCGAGAGCCAGCCAACCTCCCTCCTCCGGTTGAGCGGAATTCACCCCCAACTTCTGGCAGGTGCCCCCGATCAGAAAGCCACGGCGGGGAGCCTTGGCTCCGAGGGTGTGATCGATGCCTCGCAAGGCGTAAGCCAAGAGCCAGGAAACACTGGTCTTGCCATGGGTGCCTGCCACCGCAAGAGTGCGGCCGCGGGGTGCCAAGTGCCGAAGCAACTGAGCGTACTTCAGGACTGGAATGCCGCGACGGCGAGCCTCCACGCATTCCGGGTCCGTGTCCGGTACGGCCGCAGATCGCACCAACAGGCCAACTTCAGGGTCGAGAGGAGCGCGTCCCTCTTCACCAATTGAGATCTGAATCCCCAAGGCCCGCAGCCCTGCCAGGAAAGCGGAATTGCAACGGTCGAAGCCGCTGACCCGGTGCCCCCGCTGAGCCAGCATCCGAGCACTTCCGCTCATGCCGGCTCCACCGATGCCCACCAGGTGAATCCGAGAGGGCAGATCGACCTGCTTTGTGTCGTTTGTCATCATCAAGTGTGTCTTACTGCGAGAACTTAGCAGGAGAAGAGGCCCCAGCTACGCGGGCCAAGAGATTTAGTTCCTGGAGAATGCGAGTTGCTGCGTTCCCCAATCCGAGCTTGCTCAAAACCAACTCCATGGCCGCCCGCTCGGGAGCGCCAGCGCTGCCCGCCATGCGGGCAAGTTCCAGGGCCAAATCCAGGTTCAGGCCCTCGTCGGGAACGATGCGCACACCCTTTCCCAGTTCCCGAGCGTTGAGTTCTTGATGCTGATCCGCATGGTGAGGGTAGGGGACCACCACCGCCGCCCGGGAGGCAGCAGCGATTTCCGAGAGGGTCGAGGCCCCCCCACGACAGAGCACCAGACTGGCAGCCTCGAGAGCTGTCGCCATGGGAGAGATGTACTCGGAGACATGAAGGCCAGGAAGCGCCGACGGCAGTTCGGCGCTGCGTTTCGGGCCACACTGGTGCAAAATCTGGAGGCCACTTTTCAAGAGGGTCCCCGCATACTCAGCAATGAACCCATTGAGGCTTCCGGCGCCCTGGCTTCCACCGAGCACCAACAAGAGGGGCTTGCTCGGATCCAGACCAAGCCCCGCGAGCGCTTTCGATCGTGCGCCGGAAGACTTGCCAACGGCCCGCACAGCGGGAGAAACAGGGGCACCCACCTGTAGGTCGCGGGTTGCTGAGGGCCGCCCCGGTAGGGTCCCCCGCCAAGCATGGAAGACCCGGTCCGCGAAACGGGCCATGAGCCGAGTTGCTTTGCCCTGGGCTGCATTGATCTCGAGCAAAGCCACTGGAATTCCAAGCGAGCGCGCGGCGAGTACCGCAGGCAGTGTCGTGAAACCACCTAGGCCGAGCAATACCTGAGTTCGGTGGCGCTTGAGCGCCCGGCGCGCCCGCAGGACTGCGGCAGGTGTCTTGGTCATCAAGCGTCCGAAGCCCGGCGCGCCTCCAGCCCTCGGCTCAAGCTCAAAGATGAGGCGTTCCCAAGGCGCAGGCGGATTGACCCCTTCGAGCACCAGGTCTTCTACGGGTCGGCCACTGGTGAACCAGAGCAAGTCCTCTAACCGAGGCTCGCCGGTGGGGTCTTCAGCCAACTGCTCAAGCAAGTGAATGCCGGGCACGATATGGCCCCCGGTTCCGCCCCCAGCAAAGGCGAGCCGCATCAAGCCCGTCCCACTCAACTCGTCTTGACGGACTCGAGCGCAGCCATCCCTTCAGATTCGACTTTCGCTTCCGGGATGAGGTCCGAGAGCACAGGTTTGGCGCTGATCGATGCGCGGCAATCCACTGGGAGTTCACACGCCAATGCAGATTGCCAGGCGAGGGGAGAGAAGATTGCGACAATGGCGCCGCATCCCCCGAGCAAGATGTAATGCAGGAGTCGAGTCATCGTACGTGGTTTTTCTTTTTGGCGCTCGAGCGTGCGGGTGCGCTGTAACGAGACGCGACGGATCTTCCTGCGGGCATCCGCAGGCGAGTGCCTGCCATCAGCACGTTGGGATCGATGCTCGGATTCAGAGCAGCGATCTCACGCCAACGGCTAGCGCCACCGAGTTCGTCCTGCGCAATCTGCGACAGCACATCACCCTTCTCGACGAGATAGGTCCCAGTATCATCAGAACTGGTGCTGCGCTCGCGTGCCATAAGGGTTGGCAGGCTCTTGCCGCCACCGGTCGACGATCCGCCAGGAATTCGAAGCTCCGCTCCCACATGCAGAGCCGCGGGATCCAAGTTGCCGTTGAGGTCTTGAATCTCTCGCCAGCGCTTTGAGCTACCGAGGGTCTTGTAGGCGATTTCGCTCAGAGTGTCCCCTGACTCGACGGTGTAGATGCCTGACTTGGCCTGGCTGTTCGCGATCAGTCCAGCGGATGACTCCACGGGTTGCTGGTTCCGCAGCGCCGATTTCTCTGCCCGCGATTCCAGGCCTTTGGCCTTCATATCAGCTTCGCGGTCCTGAATGGACTGGTAGTTGGTTGTTCTCTTCTCCTGGGGCTGGGTCACCCCAGCGCGGTTCGCCAGCGTTGATTGGCCAGCGTTCTTAGAGCCAGCGTTCTTCAGGCCATCACCCTTAAGAGATGCAGGGAACTCCACCTGGCCGTCGTCCACAAACGTCTGGCCCCCCCTGCTTTGGGCAGTGCGGTCCTCAGACCGCGGAACGATGGTGGCCGGGAGGGTAGAAAAGCCTTTCTGTACCGCTCCTTGGCCTTGCTTGGGAACATTGGAGGTCTGTTCAGCCACCGGTGACTTCACCGCAGCGTTGGACCTGCGAGGTTTCTTGGTTCCGTCTCCCGAGCGGGCAGCGGTCGTGGGCAACTTGCGGTTTCCACCAGCGCGGTTCGACACCGGAGTCCGCACGGATTCCTTTTGCGCGAGGCGTTCGACGGCTTCCTGTCCGAGCTTTTTGGGTTCACCGAGGCCCATTCCGTCATCCCAGAAGGAAACGGCGGCAATGGTCACGATGAGCAAGACGAGTGCGATGACTCCGTAGCGTTCGATTCGTTGCATCTGAAAAAAAACCGGTTGGGTCGGTGGTACTGGAAACTGGTGGAATCAGAAAAAGTTGCCGTCAGGCTACGTTGGTGGGCGCTCCGCAGAAACGCGCCGCACCGAGGGCCAAGCCCACGGCGAGGGACGAAACGATCAGAGACGTTCCACCATCAGATAAGAAAGGAAGAGTCATGCCTTTGGGAGGTGCCAGGCGGGTGACCACTTGCAGATGAATCATCGCTTGCAAGCCAACACCAAACAGCAAACCAAAGGCAACGAGCGCCGAGTACCGATCGCGGATCGACAACACGAGTCGTAGTGAGAACCATACGAACGCAATGAGGAGGCCGATGCAAAGGGCCATTCCAAAGAATCCCAGTTCTTCACCAACCATGGCAAAGATGTAGTCAGAGTCTTGGTACGGCATCGCACTGTTGCGCCATTCCCCTTGACCGAGTCCTTGCCCAAAGAGTTCGCCGCTACCAAGGGCTTGCGTGGATGACTCCACCTGTTGGTTCTGGACGACGCCAAAGAACACGTCCATGCGATTGCGGATGTACCCCATGAACAACATGCCCATGGAAAAGATGCCGATCCCCATGAGCCCAATCGAAGTGGAGAAGTGGTGGAAGCTCGCGCCCCCCACAAACCAAGTCAAAAGGAACACAAAGAGAAACACAGCGGCCCCACCGAGATCCGTTTCGAGCCCGATCAATGCCACAAAGACAAGCCCAACCGCAAGAATTGGAGCGCTCCCGTGGCGCAGTTCCTGGAGCTTTGGCCCCAGTCTCGTGCAGCGATCGGCGACCCACAGCACCAGGAAGAGACGCGCCAATTCGGAAGGCTGGATGGTGCGATTCAGGCCGGGGATGGCGATCCAGCGATTGGAACCGTTTTTGGGGTCGGCCAAACCTGGAATCCAACAGGCGAGAAGCATGAATGCGGCCAGCACCACCAACGCGGGCAAGATTGGCCGCAGGGCGCTGGGCCCCACTCGATAGCACGCCAAGAGCACAACGAGGGCGATCGCGCGGATCAAGGCCTGCTCGAAGACTTCGGCTCGGAAATCGGCGGGGTCTACGAAAGTCGTGGCCGCGTGGCTGGCTTGCAACAGCAATC
>JBLIMI010000384.1:0-4514 GCA_047638655.1 Minisyncoccia bacterium
TCACAGCTCAACTCTTCGACCACCTTACCGAGGTACATCACCAGGACGCGATCGCAGAAGTGCTCGATCACCTTCAAGTCGTGAGAGACGAAGATAATGGTCAGGCCGAACTCGTCCTTGAGGTCCATCAACAGGTTGAGCACCTGGGCCTGGATGGAGACGTCCAAGGCCGAGACGGGCTCGTCCGCCACGAGCACTTCGGGGTTGCACGCGAGGGCGCGGGCAATGCCGATGCGTTGACGCTGGCCTCCCGAAAATTCGTGAGGGAATTTGTCTGCTGCTTCAGGACGTAGACCGACTTTCTCGATGAGGTTGGCCAGGTAGGCGTTCATCCCGTGGGGCGTGGGCACGTTGTGAAACGCAGCCACTTCGCGCAAGGCTTCGCGCACCGTCATGCGCGGGTTGAGGGACGAGTAGGGATCCTGAAAGATCATCTGCATCTTGCGCCGGAAAGGCATCAGCCCCGAGTGACCCAGTCCCACCAGTTCTGTCCCTTCGTAACGCACGGACCCGCCGGTCGGGGACAAGAGCCGAATCAGGCACTTGCCCAAGGTCGACTTGCCGCAACCGGATTCACCGACGATGCCAAGAACTTCGCCTTTCTTGACGGCAAAGCTGATGCCGTTCACCGCGTGAACTTTCGAGATGACGCGGTTGAGCACGCCCCCGCGAATCGGGAAGTGCATCTCGAGGTCCTGGACTTCCAGTATGGCTTGTGACGAACTCATTGGGCGTCTCCGATGGGGTAGTGGCAGCGATTGCTGCGTTCGCCGTGTTGTTCAAGGTTGGGTTCTTCGAGCACGCAGAGGTCTTCTTTGGATTCGCAGCGGTCCGCGAAGCGGCAGCCCTTGGGCAACTCGAACAAGCTGGGCACGATGCCCTCGATGGTGGGTAGGCGTTGGCCACTCGTGCGTTGGCCAGACTTGGGGATCGAGCCCAGCAGCGCTTTGGTGTAGGGGTGCTGTGGATTGTGAAACAGATCGCGCACGGGGGCGGACTCGATCACACGCCCGGCATACATGACCATCACGCGGTCGCAAACTTGCGCCACGACACCCAGGTCGTGGGTGATCAGCATGATGGCGGTGTTTAGCTCCCGCTTGAGTCCTTTCATCAAGTCGAGGATCTGCGCTTGAATCGTCACGTCGAGGGCCGTGGTGGGCTCGTCGGCGATCAGGATGTCGGGCTCGCAACAGAGGGCCATGGCGATCATCACCCGCTGGCGCATGCCGCCGGAGAGCTGGTGCGGGTATTCGTTGACGCGCCGCTCCGGTTCGGGCATCTCGACCATGCGCAACAGTTCCACGATTCGCGCCTTGCGTCCGGCCTTGTCCAGGGGTGTGTGATAGCTCAGGGCTTCGTCCAACTGCGAGCCGATTTTGAAGACCGGATTCAGGGAGGTCATGGGCTCCTGGAAGATCATCGCGATGCGATCTCCGCGGACCTTCCGCATCTCCCTTTCGCTGGCGGTGACTAGATTTTGCCCGTCGAACATCACGCTACTGCCGGGCTTTTGAAAAGACAGATGCTCGGGAAGGAGGCGCATGATGGACTTGCTGGTCACGGTTTTTCCGCAGCCCGATTCGCCCACGATGCCCAGGGTTTCCCCGGCGTAGAGATCGAAGGAGACATCATCGACAGCAGTCACAGTGCCGTGGTCTGTCTTGAAACACGTCGAGAGGTTACGAACCTCAAGCACGGCCTTGGTGTTGGTTCCCGGAGGAGTCTGGGTAGTGCTCATGGATCAGACGTGCTTGGGATCAAAGGCGTCTTGCAACGCGTCCGAGAGGATGTTGAAGGCCAGCACGAGCACCAACATGAAGAAGGTCGCGGAACCGATCTGCCAGAAAAAGTCATTCACGACCTCGGCCTTGGCTTGGCTGATCATGACGCCCCAGGAGGGCTCATTCTTTACGCCCAGGCCCAGGAAGCTGAGGATCACTTCAGCCTTGATGGCACCCACGAACAACAGCGAGAAGTTGATGAACATCAGGTGCGCCGTGTTGGGAATGATGTGTCGCAAGAGAATTCGCATACGGCCGTAGCCGATGGCGGAGGCCGCCTGCACGTACTCGAGTTCCTTGAGCTTCATCACTTCGCCGCGGATCACACGGCACGGAGAGATCCAGAAAGAGATGCAGAAGGCGGCGTAAACGGGGATCAGGGTTCCGTCGTAGCTGGTGCCGCGGAACATGGAGGCCAGCACCACGAGCAAGACGATCCAAGGAATGGACGAAAAGGTGGAGTACAGCCAAACGACCAGGTGGTCGACCCAGCCCCCGAAGTAGCCTGCGGCGGCACCCAACAGCGTTCCGAGCAGGACGGAGAAGAGCGCGGCCACGATTCCAATTTGTACGGCCACCTTGGTGGAGTACAGGGATCGAAACATGATCGAGCGCCCTTGCCGGTCCGTCCCCAGACTCATGCGCATGGATTGAATCATGCCGGCAAAGCCCGTGGGGGCGGCGAAGAGCGAGGCCACGCTCTCCTCGAGTTCCGACAGCAGCGCGGCGGCTGCCGGGTCTGTTTCTAGGTCGTCGTAGGCCGACACCGCGTCCACCAGTTGCGTGCTGCTGGCGATGTTCGCGAGCACTTCGCTCGGCGTTCCAGGGGCTGCGCGCAGCCCGCCGAGTTGGAAAGCTGCCAGCATTTCCACGGCTTTGGAGTTCTTCGCGGCCTTGTCGATCTGCTCGAGGCGGAATTGAGCATCGTCAAAACGTTTCTCTGCGTCCTGCGCTCCCCAAAAGCCAGGGACATTGTCGGGCCCCATGCGGTCGAAGACATCTTGCTTGGAGGGTTTGCCGAGAACCACCGAGAGGGCAACCAGCAAGTACACGCAGATCACGCCCAGGGCTGCCATGGCCATGCGGTCCTTGCGGAACTTGCGCATGCTGCGCCCTTTCTTCAGCTTGGTCCACCAGCCGGGGGAGGTGCTGCCTACTTCAGTTGCACTCATGACAGTCGAACTCGCGGGTCCACCAACGCGTAGAGCACGTCAGTCAAAATGTTGGAGAGGATGAAAACGCCAGCGAGAATCGTCACGAAGCTCTGAATGACGGGGAAGTCTTGTTCCTGAATGGCCTTCAAGAGCACGCGCCCCATGCCGGGGATGTTGAAGTACATCTCAAGCAGTAGGGAGCCCATGATCAGGAACGGCAGGGTGGTCATGATGCGCGTAATGATCGGGATCATCGCGTTCTTGAGCATGTGCACAAACATCACTTTGCGCTTGCTGGCGCCCTTGGCCTTGGCCGTGGTGATGTAGTCGCGCCCGGACTCTTCGACCATCACCGCGCGATAGAAGCGCGTGTCGTAGCCCACGGCCACGATGGTCGAGATCAAGACCGGCAAGAGACAGTAATAAGCCCAGTTACTAATGCCGGACTCGTAGCCGCTGACCGCAAACAGGTCCAAGCCGTACTCTCGGGTGAGTACGTAAGCGCCCCAATACTGGCCGAAGATGATGAACACCAGGAAGCTGATGCTCATGCCGATCACGGCCAAAACCATCAGCGTGCGGTCCACCGGACGACCCCGGAAGAAAGCGGAGAGTAGCGCAATGGAGATCGAAATGATGCTCGTCAGCATCAGGGCAGGCAGGGTGATCGAGAGGCTCGGGATGACAGAACTACTGAGCATCTCGGAAACGGTGAGCCCCTCGTTGGCCCAACTTTCCACCTCGAAATCAAAGCTCAGCACTCGCATGTACTGCGAGAAAAAAGGCTGGTCGAGACCCAGCTTGGCTCTGATGTCGAGCAGGTCTTCAGCCGAGGCGCTCTTCCCAAGGAAGGCGTAAGCCGGGTCGTTGACTCGCAAGGCGAGCATCAGAAAGAGAATGATCCCCAGGTAGACGGGGATGTTGTAAAGCAGCTTGCGCGCGATGTAAGACCACATGGGGGGGCTGAGTTAGTTCCTGCGGGCGGAGTTGTCGACGTCGATGTACTTGGGCCAGTTCCAGAAGTCCTCGGTGGGCTTGAAGTTCTTGATCCAAGGGGTCGAGAGATAATTGCGCGTGCGCGCCATGCCACCGATGAAAGGCACATCTTCGAGAACCATGTCTCGCATGCGCTCGTAAATCTGCGTTCTCTCTGGGGAGGGCGCCATGGACAGAATCTGCTCGTAGAGCCGATCGTATTCGGCGTTCTTGTAGTTGTAGTGATTGGCGCCCGGTGCCTCGTTCGGTCCATAGAACAGGGCCAGGTTGTTCTCGCCGTCGGGGTAATCGGAGCCCCAGGCGAAGGAGAACATCATCGCTTTCTTCTTGTTGATGGCCTCGATGAGTTGCGCAAAGTCGAGCAGGCTCGAATTGAGCTTGATGCCAATCTTGCTCAGTTGGCGGGTCAGCATCTCCGTTTGTTCCGCACTGTTGCTGCTGATGGAAGTCAGGTAGATGATGTCGGGCAAGCCCTCACCGCCTGGGTAGCCAGCTTCCGCCAAGAGTTCCTTGGCGCGGTTGAGGTCCGGACCCGTGTAAGACGCATCGCAGAAGTGGCCTTCCGGGTGTCCCGCTAGCG
>JBLIMI010000385.1:0-4508 GCA_047638655.1 Minisyncoccia bacterium
CTGATTCCCCCATACGCGACAGGGATTGCTAGCCTGGCAGCCCATGGACCCTCACCATTTCCAGATTCGCCAGGCCCAGGACTCCGATTGGGCCTCCATATGGGACATCCTAGAGCCCGTTTTTCGTGCCGGCGATACCTATGCGGTGGACCCCGGGGTCTCCGAGTCCGAAGCACGCAAGCAGTGGATGATGCTGCCGGAGTCCACGTTCGTGGCCATGCAGCCCACGGGCAAGATCAGGGGCACCTATTACTTGAAGACCAATCATCCGGGTCCCGGCCAGCACGTGTGCAACTGCGGCTACGTGGTGCCAGAGTCTGCCAGGGGTCAGGGCGTGGCGTCAGGCATGTGCGAGCACTCGCTGAAGCAGGCCTTGATACAGGGTTTTCAGGCCATGCAATTCAACCTTGTCGCCTCCACCAACGAGGGCGCACTGCGTCTCTGGAAACGGCAGGGATTCGAGATCGTGGGCACCTTGCCCGGGGCCTTCAAGCACCCCTTGCGGGGACCGGTGGACGCCTTCGTGATGTACAAGAATTTGTAGAGCCTCCGTGCTCATGATCCCGATGAAGTGTCAACGGCCGGAGGGCGGTTCGCCCACATGCTCCAAATTCGGTTGACGAAATCGGCCCCCCGGGGACACACTCACACGCCTCGGTTTTCAACTCCCAGTCCGACTCCAGTCCACACGCGATTCAATGGCAACTTCCAACGGCCCCCTCTCCAGCACCGAATTTCTGGCGCTCTTTGATGCAGGGGCTCAAGTCCTAGACGCGCGAGGCGGGCCCGATTGGGCCGCGTCCCACCTACGAGGGTCGATATTCATCGGGCTCAGTCCCATGTTTCCGCGTTGGGTGGAAGTCCTGCTCGATGCAAACCAGAACTGGATCGTGATCGCGGATCCTGGCCACGAAGGCCACGTCTTCGAGTGTTTGGGCGAACTCGGCTACCAACAAATCGGCGGCTACCTCGAGGGAGGCCACGCTAGTTTGCTCGCCCATCCCGAGCGTTTGATTCGTACGGAGCGGGTCGACCAAGCTGCCCTCGCGAACGAGTTGGAGGCCGATCAACCGCCGCACTTGATCGATGTTCGTCAACCCCATGAGTGGCATGCGGGCCGCATCGCCGAAGCGCCGAACATCCCCTTGACGGAATTCGAGAAACGCTGCGAAGAGGTTCCGAAAGACAGCCGCATCATCCTCCAGTGCCAGGGCGGGTATCGATCCCTGATAGCTGCCAGTTTTCTTGAGCGCGCGGGGTTCGAGGATGTGGTGGATATGTCGGGAGGCTTTGGCGCCTGGGTCAATGCGGGCCGGGCCGTGAATTCAGCGCAGTAATCGATCCATGACCCACGCTCGGCCCATGCCTCTCGAGATCATGCTGCGCTCGCCTTGGTGGCGATCGGTGGCGGTGCTCGCGTTGGTGGTTGCTTTCAGTCTCGCCATGAGCGTGCCACGTGCCGAGATTGCGAGCTTGCGCGGGCATCCTGTGGATCGCACGGAATTGTTCATCGGCGAGTTGGTGCGATGGGGAGCTTGGGCATTGGCCGCTTGGCCAATGGGGGTTCTCGCGCGCTGGATTCTTGCGCGGACTGGATCCTGGATCTTGTTCTTGCTCTTGCAGGTACCGCTTGCCGCTGGTGGGGCCTACGCGTTCCTGCATCTCGACTCGGTCCTGTATTCGACGGGCCGTTCAGATCTGAGCGACCCCTTGTCCCCCGGTCTCCGGGGCCCACAAACCAGGCCTCGGCGAGGCGCAAGGGACGACGGTTTAGGTCCGGGCCGGCGCCGGGCCGAGGAAGACTTCGAGGGACGCCGGGGTGCGGAGGCCCGCCGTCCCGGAATGCGTCCTGAAGGGCGTGTACCGACCCTCGACTCACCGTACTGGCAGTTTCGCTGGATGCAGTCGTTCGTCGTTTACTGGGTCGTCTTGATGATGGGGGCTGCCGTTCGCTCGTTTCTCGAATTGCGTGAAAAAGAGCGGCGCACGGCAGACTTGGAACTTCGCTCTGAACGACTGCGCGCGCAACTCGCCAGCGCGCAAATCGATAGCCTTCGCAGTCAGCTGAATCCGCACTTCCTGTTCAACTCACTGCACACCGTGGGGGGATTGGTGCGCTCTGGACAGGAACAGGTGGCGCTCAAGACTCTGGCGGCTATTGGCGAGTTGCTGCGCGCGACACTCGAACATGGCGAAGCCGAGGAAGTGCGCTTGGCAGAGGAAGTTCAAATCGCCGAACGCTACCTCGACATCGAGCGCATCCGCCTCGGGGAGCGCCTACAACTTGAACTCGAGATTGAGGAGGGCATTGGAAGTGCTCTAGTGCCAGCGCTGCTACTATTGCCCTTGGTTGAGAACGCCGTGCGGCATGGAATCTCATCCCTCCCAGAGGGGGGCCGCGTGCATCTGCGCGCTCGCCGCGCAGGACCTTCCCTAGAGCTTGAAGTCACGGATGATGGCGTTGGTTTCCCCGTTGAATTACTCGAAGCTGGCGAACTCGAAGACGGGCAGGACCGAAGACACATCGGGCTTGAAAATTCGCGCAGCCGATTACTGGCTTTGTACGGCAAAGCACAGCAATTCGAACTGCTGCCGGTGGAGCCCCGAGGAGCGCGCGTGCGGGTCGTGTTGCCATACCACGAACAAGAACTTCCGAAGGAGCGCAGTTGATGGACTCCACGCAGATCTTCCGCGTGGCATTTGCTGACGACGAGCCCATGGGGCGCATAAGCGTGCGGGTCTTGCTTGAGCGTGACCCCGAAGTGAAGATCGTCGCCGAGTGCTCCAACGGTATGCAAGCTGTGGAAGCGGTGCGTGCCCTGTCCCCCAACATCTTGTTCCTCGACATCCAAATGCCTGGTATGGGCGGTTTCGATGTGCTCGCGGAACTCGAGGACGACGAGCTGCCTGTGATCGTGTTTGCGACGGCCTTTGACCGCTACGCGGTGCAAGCATTCGACAAGTGCGCGGTGGACTACTTGCTCAAGCCCTTCGATGACGAACGATTTGCTCGCGCGCTGGAGCGAGCCAAGGAGCGGGCTCGTCAAAACACAGACAAGAATGCGGTCGGTGGGGAAATTGTCGCCAGTTACGGGTCCACCATCGAAGTCCAGCAGGCAGAGGAAGGTGGGCCGGTCTCGCGCCTGAAGATCCAACGCGAAGGCCGAATTGACTACGTCAATGCTTCTGACATTCTGTGGATCGAAGCCGCCGACCAGTACGTGGAGATCCACACCCCAGAGGGTGACTTCCTGATGCGCGAATCCATGGGGCGGCTTGAGCGTTGGCTGGATCCGAAGCGGTTTCAACGCATCCACCGCTCTGCGCTGGTGGCGACTTCAGAGATTCGAGCCCTGGAGCGCCAAGCGGGCGGCTCGGGACGGGTTCAGGTCTCCGCCGAGAAGTGGCTACCGGTCTCGAGGTCGCGTTATGGGGTTGTAAAGGCCAGTCTGAGATAGCGGGTTCCCAACAGGGAAAGCTCCATTCGCGCCCGGGCCCTCCTGAATTCACTACCCGAGAGACGAAAAGTGTTCAATAGGGTGCGCACTCTGCGGCATCGGCCCTCCTGCCCCTCTTCGACTTTCGGAGTCATTCCATGAATCGCCTGATCCTCCCCACCGTGTTGACCTTCGTCCTTGCCCAAGGTCAAGAGCTCTCGACCCAGTACACCACCGACCGTGGGCTGCGAACGGAGGTGACCAGCCAGTTCCATGTGGAGACAGTGGATTTCTCCATGGAGCGCGACGGTGAACCGGTGGAAAGTGGCCGTGGCGGGGGCGGATCTTCCAGCGAAGAGCGCACCATCACCATGATCGATACCGTGCTTGCCGAGGAGGATGGCAAGCCGACCCACGTGCGGCGCGAATTTGAGAGCATCACTTCGAAGGCCACTAGGTCCCGGGGCGAGGACGAAACGGAGAGTGAAGCGGAGTGCCCTTTGAGTGGTGTCGCGATTGAGATCACGGATGATGGCGGCGACGTCACCGTCGAGGTGGTCGAAGGCTCCGAACCGGACAATGAGAAAATTCTCGAGGGACACGGCGCGGCCGTTGCACTCGATTCGTTGCTGCCCGAAGACGAGATGGCCCCCGGCGACAGCTGGAGCATTTCCGGTGAAGGCTTGGCCATGGCTCTCGGTTTCAATCTCGAGCACGCCCTATTCCCTCGCCCTGAGCCGGAAGCCCGCGAAGGTGGCGACGGTGAACGAGGTGGCCGTGGCCGCGGTCGCGGTGGTCGGGGGGGCAACTCCTCCGCCAATCGCTACTTCGCTGCCGGTGACTGGGAAGTGGAAGCGACTCTCGGTTCCGAGACCGAGGAGTACGACGGGCAGGACTGTTACGTGATCACGATCGAAGGCGACGCCAGCGGCGAGGTCCCTGAGCCCGAGCGCGGCGGCGGTCGCGGGAATGATCGTGCTGTTGGCATGACAAGCGCGCCGGCAGTGTTGGAAACCAATTTCGATGCAGACGTCGAAGGCACGCTCTACATCAGCGTCGATGGGCATCACG
>JBLIMI010000386.1:0-4486 GCA_047638655.1 Minisyncoccia bacterium
CAAAATCGATGATCCAGCACGGATGAGCTACTACGAGATTCCGACGGAGGTGCTAGAGAAGCCCAAACAGGCTGTGGTCTGGGCGCGACGCTCTGTCGAGATTGCACGCAAGAAGGCAAAGGGAGCGAAGAGCAAGAGTGGCACTCGCAAGAAGGCTTCACCCAAGATCGCTCAATTGCGAAATTTGGGCCCCCAGAGCGCAAAGTGGTTGGCCAAGGTTGGAATCAAAGACCGCGCGGACTTAGAAGAGCATGGCTCCATCGGCGCGTTCTTGGCCGTCAAAGCTAGCGGTCAAGCAGCGTCATTGAATTTGCTCTACGCCCTGGAAGGTGCCTTGATCGATGAGTCTTGGCTGGATCTACCAGGACCTCTAAAGGAACGCCTACGCGCCGCGCTGAAGTAGGCCGAGGCGCGCTGCGTCGTTCACGCAAGCACCTCGGGGAGATTGCGGAGGCTGTCACCAAAGCTCTGCGCCGGGACCTCCATGCGCTGAAGCATGGTCAAGAGCAAATTGCTGAGCCGCGCCTCTTTGTCCACCGGCTGAACACAGATGGGGTAGTAGCTACGAACGTCACCCATGCTGTAAGGGCCGATTTGCGGAACGTTGTAATCGATGTGCTGGCCATGCTTCAGCCCCAGCCCTTTTCCGCCGGCGAGAAGCGTTGGCAAGTTCGCGTTGCCATGGCTGTGCCCATAGGACATGCCGCTTCCGAAGAGGACCATTGTGCGGTCGAGGAGGGATTCACCATTCTCTTCAAGTGCCTTGAGCTTGTCCAAGAAGCGAGCTAGACGCGTGGTCATGAAGCTGTCGGTTTGGCTCAATCGTCGCATTTGCTCCGGGTTGCCATTGTGGTGGGACAATTCATGCCTCGTTTGCTGGATACCGATCTCGGGAATGGCGAGCCCCAATCTTTCATTCCCAGTCATGCAGGTGACCACACGTGTCATGTCGGTGCGAAGTGCCAGGAGAATGAGATCAAAGACCGTGTCGTAGTAATCTCCAGCATCCGCATCGGGGATGCTGCGCGTCATCTGCTCGCGAACCTCGGGGTCCACGTGCGGTTTTGGGATGTCCAGCCAAGCATCTGCTCGTTCAGTTCGAATTTCGACCTCCCGGACGGCGCTCAGGTACTCGTCTAACTTCGTCTGGTCTTCTTGGCCAATTTTACTCCTGAAGCGACGTGCCTCGTCGAGGACAAGGTCCAAGACTCCGGCACGCCGGCCAAGGGAGCGCCGCGCGGCCACGATGCCGCCAGGCTTTAACCCGAAGAGGCGCTCGAAGATGACGCCTGGCTTGCGTTCCGCGGGGAGTGGAACGCCAGCTTTGGACCAGGCCAGGCTGCCGCCCGTGACCGTGAGTTCCAGGGAGGGGAAACGAGTTGCGTCGCTCGCAGCAGACGCCATCAATTGGTCTACCGAGACGCTGTTTGGGCGTTCCGAGGTCTGCTTGCCCACGTCGCTACTCGTCAGCCAAAGTTTGTCGCACCTGTGAGCCGCGCCGACCCCGTTGGGGTGATGCAAGCCGCTAAACACAGTGAGGTCAGCACGGTGCTCGCGAAGCGGAAGCAGGGACTTGGAGAACTCGTAGTCGAAGCCCGCTTTTTGCACCTGCCAATCAAGGGTGTTCACTCCATTCGGGATGTAGATGAAGACGCTGCGCCTGGGGAGCGTGGACTTGGCTGAATCTTTCCCAGAGACCTGCATGCAGTTCAGCACGGGCAGCGACAAGGAAGCCCCGATGCCACGCAGGAAGTGGCGGCGATTGATAGTCCAGTTGCGAAGATTGATGTTGCTCATAGCGATCAACGGCTCTTGAAGAGATCAGAGAGGACCAGGAATTCGAAAATCTGTTTCATGCGGAAGCGGTCCGCTGCGGAGTTTTGAAGGATGCGGTCCAATTCCACCTGGTCATCGGCGCTCATGGGGCGGCGCAGGGCGTAAGTGGACAGTTTCTTGATGAATGCAGCGGCGAAGACATCAACGTCGGCCACCAGCAAGATCTGAAACTCGGCTACACCCGTGAAGCTACGGCCATCGGGAAGAACACCACTGGCATCGACCGGAGGGTTGGCTCCAGTGCCAGTCGGAATCTTCTCTTCGGTGCGCCAACTCCCGACTGCGTCGTAGTTGTCGAACGCAAAGCCCAGCGGGTCGATCTTACGATGACAAGCGAAGCAGCTTGGATTCTGTTTGTGGGCATCAAGTTGTTCTCTCACCGTTGCCTTGGCCGCATCGATGGGCGTTGGCTCGATGGGCTCGACGCTGGCAGGTGGTGAGGGTGGGAACTCTCCGAGGATTGTCTCGGAGATCCAAACGCCTCGATGTACAGGGCGATGGCGCGTACCGTCGGAGGATAGAGAGAGGACAGAGGCGTGAGTCATGAGGCCTCCTCGGTGATGGGAGGGTTCAAGCGAGACTCGGCGCATTGAATTCCCAAGCACGCCTGCGATCCCGTAATGGTTGGCGAGCCGCTCGTTGAGCATGGTCCAGTCCGAGGCGAGGAACTCGGACAGGGGCAGGTTCTCTTCGAGCACCGTTCGGAAGAACTCAGTGCTCTCGAGCACCATGCTGCGTTCGAGGTTCAAATCGTAGTCGGGATACAGCTCTACATTCGGAGCGAACTGACCGACCTCATCGAGCTGCAGCCACTGGCGTGGAAATGACTCCATGAACCGCATGGCCTTGGGGTCCTCCAGCATGCGCTGGAACTCGGAACGAAGCACCGCGGCTTGGAGAAGTGATCCGTTACGGGCCAGATCAATGAGCTGGGCATCCGGCAGGCTATTCCACAGGAAGTAGGAGAGGCGTGAGGCCAACTCCCAGGCGTCCAGCTTGAGACTCTGTTGGCCTTCCGATCCTTCCCTTAGGTAGAGAAACGACTTGGAGCACAAGACAGCGAGCATGCTGGCCTTGACAGAGTTCTTGATGTCGACGCCGGCGGCCAATTCTGCTTCCACCAGCGAGAGCAGGCCATCGATCTCCTCAGTGGCGGGCGGCCTTCGAAAAGCTCGCTCGGCAAACCGGGTGAGGACTGCTCGTACGGCTTGTTTGTCAAATCCAGCTTCCGACGGCTGAGGCATGAAGCTTTCGCGCAATTCCCGCAACGGGTTTTCGAGTGGCCCTTCGGACTCCAGCCAGTCCAGGATCAGCAAAGGGTGGAGGGGTGCATCTTGTTCGTCCTTCAATAGCACTTGCCAGGGAACTCGTCCCTCAGCGAGACTGAAGAATGGCTTGTTGCCCGCGCGGCCAACACGCTTGAGAACGGAAGGGCCCCTGGTTGCATTGGTGATCAGAAGCTCATGGGTACCTGCGGGGAGGTGGGCTTCAAATTCGATGGTCGTGGGAGCGTCTTCATCGATGACGATGTCTTGAGCGAAGAGCAAGCGGTCGATGCTGGTTGCATGGACGGAAAGGTGGGGGGCCAGACCTTCGTTCGGGCGTAGTCCGCTCGCCTGCAGTCTGAAGCGATAGGTGCCTGCTGGTTGATGTTGGCCGCCATTCACTTTCAGTCGAAGTTCTTGTCCGGGCCAGAGGTCGATTCGGATTTGGTTGGCGCGTCCGTTCGCTTCGATTTTGGCAAACCGTTCCTGCCCGAAAGTGGCTGGACCACCGAGCAAATCGATGGCTGATAGGTGCTCGCTGTGAGGTGTCGCCGGCGACTCGGGATAAGCCTCGTCCAGTACGGCCTCTGCTGCCGTGAGATACTTCTCAATGTGGGAGGGGGAGAGATAGAGCGCCTGCCCAATCCGATCAAAACCCCGCCATTGTTCCTCTTCATTCAACCCCGATGCGTCCGATGCATCATATTGAACTCCCAGCAAGTCCTTGATCGTGGCCGCGTACTCAACGCGGGTCAAGCGCTGGAAGGAGACCTCTGCACGGCGGGCAAGTCGCGCGGCGCTGCCTTCCGCAATCCATGTGGATAGCAGGGAGGCGATGCGGCCGCTCTCGATCGGTAGTGGTCGGTTGAGTTCTTCCTCAGGGGGCATTTGGCCCGTGCCGAGTTGCTCGACAACCTCGAGCCACTCGTCCACTCCCGCCGGATCGGAGAAGTCCTCATTCAATTGATCGAGCTTGAGGCCACCCTTGTGCTTGCCACCTCCATGGCAGGAGTAGCAATGCTTCTTCAGGAACGGCACAACCTCTCGCGAGAAGTCTGAAACAAGACCGCCTGGGTGTCTCGTTGTCGGCGGAACAAGGCTCGGCCCGACGAGGGTTGCCAGGGAGAGAGAACCCAGGAGAAAGAAGCGCTGGCCTGCCATGGTGCAGATTGAGTAAGGCGTGACGGTTGAGGAGCTGACGCTGAAAGGGCGGGAGGGCTGCCCGCCTGACATGTCGCTGCCAGGCGGGTGCAGCTGATTCGTTACTTGGAAACTCTGGCGTGACCCTTGTTGCCCTGACTCGCGGCAGCTTTCGCCTTGAGAGCATTGGCCTCTTCCTGCAACTCTTCGGGCATCTTGAAGAGTGCGGGGGAGATCTTCTTCTT
>JBLIMI010000387.1:0-4479 GCA_047638655.1 Minisyncoccia bacterium
AACGCGATTGCAGTGGGGGAGACGTTGGTGGCACTCTCGGATGCGGGGGAGCTCGTTTTGGTGGAGCTGACCCCGACAAAGTACACCGAGCTGTCGCGCGCCCAGGTCGTCGAGGGCAAGTGCTGGAGTTCACCGAGCTTCGCTGCTGGCTCGCTCTTTGTGCGTTCGACGGAACAAGGGGCGCGCATCGACTTGCGCTGAACGTGGGGGGCACTGGTTTCCAATTCCCGGCCCATCCATCGCGGGACCGGTACGGTTGTGCCGTCCGAACAATCACCTTGAGTCAGTCTCGAGGCGCCACTGAAACGAAGTAGGACTACCGACGATGATAACCAACGAAGAATCAGGGACGTGTATCGATGAGATTGCGGCAGGTATCTATCGCATCAGCACACCCGTTCCGGCCGAGGCGATTCCCGGGGGTTTCACGTTCAACCAGTTCTTGATCAAGGACGAGTTTCCCCTTCTCTATCACACGGGGCCTCGAAAGATGTTTCCGCTGATATCGGAGGCCATTGCTCGCGTGCTTCCCGTGGACTCTCTCCGCTACATTGGCTTCTCACACTACGAAGCCGATGAGTGTGGCTCGCTCAATGACTTTCTAGAGTTGGCGCCGGGGGCAGAAGCGCTTTGCAGCGGGATCGCCAAGATGGTGAGCGTGGATGACATTGCGATTCGCCCCGCGCGCGGGATGGCCGACGGCGAATCGCTGTCATTGGGAAAGCACGCGGTACGTTGGCTAGATACGCCCCACTTCCCGCACGCATGGGAGTGTGGCCACCTCTTCGAAGAGACCACAGCGACACTGTTTTGCGGCGATCTCTTCACCCAAGGCGGAGATCAACACGAGCCAGTGACCATGAACGACATCCTCGGTCCCAGTGAGGAGATGCGAAAGGGCTTGGACTATTACTCTGCCACGGTTCGCGGCAAGGAGTATGCGGAGAAGCTCGCGAGCACACAGCCGAAGCGGCTTGCTTGCATGCACGGCGCATCGTGGGAAGGCGACGGCGCTCAGTTGTTACGCCGGCTTGGCGTGGCGCTCGGCGAGTAGGCTCTGCAGAGACCTGGATGGCCGGGGCCTAGCCCTCTGGGCCCCGGTCCTTGTCGAGCCCATGGCCGTTCCGCGGCGTAGCTGCGGCAACACGTGCCCGCAAGCGAAAGATTCCTGGGGCCCGCGCTGGAGCGCTGTGGATGCCAGAGATCTTTTCTTTCGCTCAACAACTACCCGATCGCGGTAGCATGGAGAGCATGAGCGACAACCAACCGAGTGTGTTCAACGACGTCATTGGCCCGGTCATGCGCGGGGCTTCCAGCTCCCATTGCGCGGCAGCCCTCCGAATCGGCCGCTTGGCACTATCGATGATGGGGGGGCAAATTGACAAGGTCTTTGTGGAGTTCGAATCCAGCGGTGCCCTGGCCACCACGCACGAGAGTCAAGGCACGGACATGGGGCTCTTTGGCGGCTTGTTGGGATGGGACTTAACGGATGAGCGCCTGCTGGACTATGTCGCTGCTATGCAAGCGTCGGACATCGAGATTGCCATCGAGATCAACGACTTTCCGACCACCAGCCCGAACATCTACAAACTCACGTTGACGAACGCCCAGGGCTCGCACACCCTGCTGGCCGACTCCATCGGTGGCGGCATGATCGAAGTGCTCCAAATCAACGGTGTGCCGCTATCCATCGCTGGGGATTGTCATGAGACACTGATATTCGTGAACGGGGAGGCCGAGGAACTGCGCGAACGGCTGACGCAAGACTTCGCTCCAGCAGAATTGCACGTGCGCGGTGACGGACGCGCCGTCGAGATCAAAGCCCAGAGTCACCTGGATGAGAACGTGCGCAAGGAATTACTTAGCGCATTCCCGATCAGCAGTTGGATGGAAATGGATCAAGTGCTCCCTGTCGCGAGCCACGCCGGCACGACTTTGCCCTTCACGAGCTGTGAGGAGATGCTTGCCTACAACAAAGGTCGCGGCCTCGATCTGTGGGAGCTGGCCCTGGACTATGAATGCATTCGCGGGCAGTTGACGCGCGACGATGCTTTTGATCGCATGCGCGAAATCGTGAAGCTGTTGCAAGAAGCCGTTCGCATCGGTTTGGCAGGCACCGAATACGACGATCGAATCCTCGGCTACCAATGCGGCCCGTTCAGGGACTCGCTTGCAGCGGGGACCCTGCTGGAGACAGGGATGCTGAACGAGATCGTCTTGCAAATCACCGCCATGATGGAAGTCAAGAGCTCCATGGGTGTGATCGTTGCCGCCCCGACTGCGGGTGCTTGCGCGGCCTTGCCGGGATCCGTGCTGGGCGCGGCCAAGTCCAGGGGCCAGTCCGTCGACGACATGACGAAGGCCATGTTGGCTGCGGGCATGATTGGCATCTTCATCGCCACGCACTCCACCTTCGCCGCAGAGAAAGCGGGTTGCCAAGCAGAGTGCGGCGCGGGGTCAGGCATGGCTGCCGCTGCCCTGGTTGGACTGGCTGGGGGAACTCTCGAGCAAGCGCTCTCTGCCTCTTCGATGGCGCTTCAAAACATGCTGGGATTGATTTGTGACCCGGTAGCGAAGCGCGTGGAAGTTCCCTGCTTGGGGCGCAATGTGCTTGGCGCGAGCAACGCCGTCTCTTGTGCCAACATGGCCCTGGCGGGCTTCAATGCAGTCATACCCTTGGACGAAGTGATTCACGCCATGGACAAAATCGGCAGACAAATGCCCTGTGAAGTGCGCTGCACCGGGCTTGGCGGGCTTTCCGTGACGCCGACATCGCTAGAGATCGAATCTGCGCTCGAATCCAAGTGCTGTTCCTGAGCGCCGCCGACGTTCGCGCTTGTTTGCCCTGCGAACTCGCGCTGACCGTCGTGGAAGAAGCCCTCGCGATCCAAGAGAGCGGAGATTTTCAGATGCCCGACCGGCTCAACGTCCCCTGCGGTGGCGAGGGCAATATCCTCCTCTTGATGCCGTGCAAGACGGAATCCGCACTCGCCACGAAGCTCGTGACCGTCTTCCCTGGAAACCGCGAACGGAATCTGCCGGCCATCGACGGCTTGGTCGTGCTGAACGATCCGCACACGGGTGCGGTGCTGGCGATTATGGACGGCAAGAGCGTGACGGCCATTCGGACGGGCGCAGTCACTGGTGTTAGTGTTCAGCACCTCGCGCCGCCGGATGCTAGCGGGTTGGGCCTCATTGGCTGCGGCGTTCAGGCCTTCGATCAAGTTCGCCACGCTTGTGCCGTGCGTCCCATTGAACGTGTTTGGTTGCGCTCCCGTAACCCGAGTTCCGTGGAGAGCCTGCGAGCGCGGCTCGCGGTTGAGCTTCCCCAAGTGGAAGTGCGCGGCGCGCGCTCCATCGAAGAGATGATGCATGCATCGCAAATCCTCATCACCTCCACCAGTGCGCGCGAACCTGTCTTGCCGGACGACCCCAGCCTGTTCGAAGGCAAGCACTGCGTTGCCATCGGATCCTTTGAAGCAGACGTGCGGGAGTATCCGGATGCCATCTTCCGGCGTACGGCTAAGGTGTGGGTAGACACGCCTCACGCCCAAGTTGAGTCGGGCGAACTCAGCCAACCTCTCTCTTCGGGATTGCTTCAACCGCAGCAAATCGAAACGCTCGGAGCCCACATCGCCTCCGGCGTAGCTCCCGACCGTGGCCAGTACGGCACCACATTCTTCAAGTCCGTGGGCATGGCTTTGTTCGACCTACAGACCGCCGGCGCGGTCTACGACATCGCCCGCAAGAACAAGATCGGCACAGAACTGCCGAGCTAGGAACCTGTCCCGAACACGGCAACGGTACGGCATCAAAATATTCGTCACGATCCCGAACTCACGGAGCTTTCATTGAAAAACGCCCTGCTTCTCGCTTTGGTCCTGATTGCCGTGGCGTACATCGCCCTGCTAGCGCGCGCCGTCCGCAAGAGGCGCGCTTTGGAACCAACAGCTCGGAGCTTGCCCAGTGCGCACCAGGTGCTGATCGGATTCGTCACCAACTTCTTTGACTCCCTCGGCATCGGCAACTTTGCCCCGACGACCGTCTGGTTTCGAATCACAAAGATGGTGCCGGACGAGCGCATTCCCGGCACCATGAACGTGGGCCACACTTTGCCCGTGATGCTCATGGGGATCCTGTTCATCGACAGTGTTGAGGTCGAAAGCATCACGCTCATCAGCATGATCGCTTCCTCCGTTGTGGGCGCATGGATTGGTGCGGGTTGGGTGGCGCGTCTCAGTCGCCAAAAGGTCCAACTTGGCATGGGCATTGCGTTGCTACTCGCGGCGCTGTTCATGGGCGGTTTTCAGGTACTCGGAAAACCCGTTGGGGCAGACGCACTCGGGCTCAGTGGTGCAACCTTGGTCGTCTCTTGCCTCGGGATCGCGACGCTGGGAGCCCTCATGACGATCGGCGTTGGTCTTTATGCGCCGTGCATGGTGCTGATCAGCTTGATGGGCATGAATCCGAGCGCTGCTT
>JBLIMI010000388.1:0-4473 GCA_047638655.1 Minisyncoccia bacterium
AATGCCCTTTTCCCGGGAAGTAGAAGCCGTACTCGGTGGTGTGCGTGGCATAGGGTTCGAGGTGCACGGGAATCCCCCGAGTTCGAAAGCCTCCTTGAACAGGAATCGCACCGGCGGGGATCTGCATCAACAAGTCCAGCTGCACTGAATCTGCTGATGGATTCGTGAGCACCACTCGGCAACCGTAGGCTGTGCCTGTTAGGAATTCCTTGGTCACCAGTCGTTCAAGTCGAACACCGCCTTCAGTCTTGTAGCGATCCTTTAAGGGAAAGAACTGTTGGCCGACCAGCAGCTTGGTGACGCCGTCCGATTTTGTGGCGGGGGCGAGTTCCTTGCGCACGATGACCAGCGGGCTGCCCGCACTCAAGGTGAGCTGGCCGTTGGCACGGGTTGTTTGGTGCTCCTTGGCCAAGAAGGGCAAGTCCATCACGGCCAGAGCCATCATCATTTCGGAGACGTTACGCGTGGCCTGGGCAAAGTGCGGAGACAGGAACAATTCGCCTTGCTTGCTGCGCGCGAAGTCGAGCCAAAATTCGTTGGGCCTAATTAGAAGAGCATTTTGGTCCTTGATTCGCGTGTGCCAGTAATTGTGTTCCGCGTACTGTTTGGTCGGACCTAGACCCTGAAAGAGGTAACGGGTCACGCTCCGGCGTTCCGCATCCTTATTCTTGATCGTGCCAAGGAAGAAGTCATCTTGGTGGTTCATTTCCTCGGCTACTTCCTGTTCCACCTCTTCCAGGCTCTCTTCCCCGCTTGAGTCCTGCACTCGCGCGGTGGAGGGGTCGGGAAGGGGGCGATTGGCCTTAAAGCCGACCCCCAGCGCCACCGATTGAGTGGAGCTCTCGAATGCGTTCCCCGAGAGCAGCGAACGGTATAGCTCGACAAGTTGGCTCGGGCTCATTTTCGATGATTCCACGCGGTCGGCCAGGCGTCTCGTGATTCCTGCAGCAGCGCGTTCCAGGCGCTGAGCCAGCAGGCCTTGCTCGAAAGCATTCAGCAGGGCAAAGGCCCAGGGATCCAGAAACGCATCCAGGTCCTCTTCAAGTAGCCAAAGGTCGACGAACGTCTTGTCCGCTTTGTTGGCAAGGTAAGGACGCAAGACCCGCTCAAAGAATTCACGGTCCTTGTGGAACAGGAAGACGTGTAGTTCGTGGCAGGCGTGCTTGGAGTAGAGGTTCTGTTTCTCTTTCTCGCTACATTCGGGCCACTTCATTAGGAAGGCAAAGTTCTCTAACTCGCTCTGCGGTTGAAGGGTTCGATAAACCTGAAAGACATCCTCGAGGGTGGCGTACGTGGCGACTCGAGCAGAAGCGCTGTCGCGCAGCGCGGTGCTCTCACCGGTCGCAAGGGTGCCAATGCGTCGTTGTTCGCTGAAGTGCTCGCCGGGGGCCAGGGCTCCCGCTAGCCGCCGGTCTCTGCTAGACAGAGCGTTCTGCTTCCGGAAGATGCTGGTTTGAATCAGACTTGTGTCGTCCATGACCAGCACGCGAAGGTGCTGGCCTGAGCCCAAACGCGCCGCCGGTATGGAGATGCGGCCGTTTTCATCCGGGCGCAGGTTGGCAAGGCTTGTGCTGCTTGCGGAGAGGAAATCAAAGTTGGGAAAGGTCCCGGGGTGCACGCCAAAACTCTGCTGGCGATCGGCCCCCGAAGCTCTACCGGCGGCCTTGCCGAGTCCCTTGCGCCCGCCAAAGCGTCCGCCCATGCCGCCGCCGATTCCGATCGAGTTAGTGCTGTCATTCACGGACCAAGGATTGAGCAACAGACCCGGACGCTGAAGCATGTTGCCCGGGTACTTCTTGGCGAAGCGACGTTCGAGGATGTATCGATACTCGTCACCGATCTGACGTGCAGCGTTGTAGGTGGAGCGTACGGGCTTTACTTCCCGGGCGCGCAGGGAGTGCCCGGCGGTGGGCAGTAGGTTGGCGTAGGCATCGTAGGTTGGAACGAAGCGCGTGTTGAACACGTGAACGCGGGTCTGGGCCGTGGGGTTGTCGAGTTGGATCTCGAGGCCGGCTTGGCCCCACAGGGCGGATCTGAGCGAGGCCTGCGGGCGCTGCAATTCCAGCATGCGTTGCGCTCCTATGGCCCACCCTTCGGTGGCCTGACCCCTCGTGATTCTGACAAGCACTCGTTCTCGCGAGTGCTTGAGGAACAAGTCGTAGTCCCCAGCCGGGAGCCCCTTCAACTCGATGAATCCGGCGACGAGTGAGACGTGGGGCAGGCGGTCCGAGGTGAACTGGTCTCCGCGCAGTTCGATCAGCGAGACATCCTGGCGGGTCAATTCTTTGGACTTGCCGGTGTACTGTAATCGCAGCACATGGCCCACCAAGCCATGGAGTTCGGTGGTGCGCGTGTGTCGGTTTTCAATCAGCGGAAAGTCACCGATGTGGTTTGGGAAACCCGAGACATGCAGCCGTTCCACACCGTCGAGCGCGCCTAGGCGGATGCGCCCCGAGTCATCGGTTTGGAGGTGGACGTTGTACGTGTCCCGAAAGCCCCTGTGGGTCAATTGAAACTCCACGACGCGGCCTACCTGTGGTTCCCCGTTCTTGCCCAATACGTCCACAAAGAACCCCGTTGCGTCGCGTTCGAGCACGGACGATTGGGTCTCGGCCGTGGAGTCGACAGCATTCAGTTGGAATTCCATCGAGGCGCTGGAGAGCGTCTGGCGCTGGCCCAGGGACAGATTCTCAACGTGACCCCCGAGGGTGAAGCTGAGGCTGAGCATGTTTTCAGGAACCTTGAATTCGTGCACAAACTCGCGACCGTCCCGGAGTTTCAGTCCGCGGACATCTGTGGATGTCGTGGTTCCGTCCAGGTCATGAGCCACTAGCGTGAGGGTCGGGTCTTCGAGCAATTCGATCGCCGCGGAGAAGCCATTGACGTGCAAGTCGGCACGCACCAACACTTTGGCCAGGCCTTCTGCGAGCAGGGCTTCGCGCTCTACGTGGATACCGGCAGACAGGGTGTAACGCTCGGCCGCCTGCTGGAATTGAGCCACGGACACAAGCCTCCCGTGCTGCAGGATGATCGTCTCAGACCCAGGTTCGGTGGAGAAAGGAACGTGGATGTCACCATCCGCGTCCGCTGTGTACGCATGGCCGGCGACCTGTACCGATGCCTCTGGCAGTGCCTTGCCCGAGCCATCCAGTACTTGAAGCACGTGCCCCGCCGACCCCATACGCTCTCTGAGTTGCAGATGGCCTTTCTTGATCACAGCGCGGCTCGACAGGCCGCCACCGATGAAGTCGATGACATAGATCCCGGGGCGTTTTAGTTCCGGAAACTGAAATTGACGCCGGACGCGAAGCAGGGCGTGGTCATCGTAGGTGTAGGTGGTTTCTGATCCGGCCACCAGTCCGTCCAGGTCGATGCTTGCGTCCACCTCGCGGCCATGGGCGCGAGCGAAACTCGCAGCGTCGATTTCAAACACCTTGACCAGCAGGGTGCCCACGTTCTTGATGTCAACGTCGATGGCCACTGCTTCGTCGGGACCGAATTTCCGCTTCGCAATGGGAAGGAAGTTGATCTCGACCCGCGCTTCCAACTGTTCGTAGAGATTGGAGTCATCGAGTAGCGAGTACCAGCGCTCTCGGTCCCCGATCCCCGCCAGGATCTTGGTCTCGACGAAGACTCGCCGCAGATAGTCTTCGCGTACGTATTCGGAGAACGAAGCCCAGGATTCATCCTCGAGGAAGAAATGCCCAAGGTAACTTCGCAGCAGGACTTCGGGGCTGCCAGCCATGCCTAACGGCGCGAGGTCCTGCCCCGTCTCTCGCACTAAGTCTTGATTGCGCTGATTCTGGATCAGTTCCGGCTTGACGTAGTTCGCTTGTCGCGGGAGTCGCAGGAATTCGAGCAAGCGCTCGCGATTGGGTTGCCCAATGGACATGTCGTGCAAGAGCCTGTGTTGGAGCACGTAGGCCTTGAGCGAGTTGTGGGCCGCTGACAGGCGACGTACAAAGCGTCCGAGTCGGTCGATGTAGGCGCCGCGCGCCTCGCGATCCTCTTGCCAGTCCGCATCGGCCCCGGGCAACAAACGTTTCAGGTACACCGCAATGAAGGCGGGTTCATTCAACAGCGAAGGATGCAGGCTCACGCAATCTTCTAGCTGGCTAATGAGCAATTGCTTGTGGATGTTCAAGGACCCGAACCCGCGGCTTGTCTTGAGCTTCAACTCGCGCACAAGGAGGCTGGGCAGGTTGGCCACGTCAGGCCGTTGTAGCTGGTCCAGGAATTGGCCGAGCTGACGGTCAGAGAGCTTTGCGCCTGCCAGGGATTCCCACATGGGCTGCGCGAATCCCGCCAATGAGTCCGGGTGGCGAGCGATGGCGCGGGCTCTCCAGGCGTTAGGCGAAACTTGGTCGGCGGAGAGCGATGTCGCTAAGGCGGAGGTCTCTCCGGCTAGATCCGGCTGGTGATTGAAGTGCAATCCCAGTCGCCGAGCCAGTGCGCTGTAGGTGCCCGCGGGAT
>JBLIMI010000389.1:0-4472 GCA_047638655.1 Minisyncoccia bacterium
CATTCCGCCTTCGTGGGGGACGGCGCCAGTCAGTTTCTGCAAGAACAGGCTGCGCTGCGGAGCCACGGGATTGAATCGCCGACCGGCCAAGTCATCTGTCAGTGAGCGGTGGTCGGCGCTGGGGTCGTAGCCTCGCAACGAAAGCTTGAACCCGTTCTGTCCATCGGCAGCGCCATGGCAAGTGCCAGCCGTGCAACCGGCCTTGGTGAGGATCGGCATCACATCGCGCACGAAGAGCGAGGGTGCTGACTCTTCGGGAATGATCACCGAAACCTGCAGGTCCAGGGTTTGACCTCCAAATTGCAAGGCGAGGGTCTCGCTGCCTGTTCGCCCGCTGGCGGGTCGCATCAGGCCGCGTTCGTCCACGCTCACTAGTGCTGGGATAGAGTCGTATTGGGCCTCGCGTGTGATGTCGATGCTGGATCCGTCGTCGAGTCGCGCGCTCAAGATGAGTTGCAGCGAGGAGTAGGGTCCATCGAGTTGTAGGTGCTCGGGCCAGGCTTCGAGGCTGACGACCCGCCCAACTAGATCGGCGGGGATCGTCGAAGGTGCCTCCGGCGCCAGACTCGACCTTTCGCCTGAATGGAGACCGAGCGCGAAACTCAGAAGGAGTGTTGTGATCATCATTGTTCTTATTTCTCGCTCGCGTCAGCGCTGACTTCACTTGGCGATTCGGAAGCTTCGAGTACCTGAACATCCAATTGGCCTTGGAAGTCAACGGGTGAGAATTCGTTCAACAGAGCGCCGTCACTCAGTTGGAACCGGCGCACCAGTCCGTCGGCTCCACCCACCACGATCACCTCTTGATCTGGGTGAACGTCGAGAGCGTAGAGACTGCAGGGGGCCTCGAAAGTCCATTGCACCTGTCCCTCATCGGCTTGATAGAGACGAACTTTTCCGCGGCCGACTCCCGCTTGGTGGTGGCTGCTGACGGCCACGAGGTTGGCGCCCCTGCGTGCCCAGGCCACGTCGAAGACACGGCCCCCGAGACTCTCGAACGCGCGGATCAGGTTGTAATCATCGCCAATCACGCGCTTCTTTTCGCGGTACATGCGAAAGACCTTTGGAGAGCCGTCCGCGCCGCCGACCAACAATTGGTCGAGCACTGGGTGG
The DNA here is from genome assembly GCA_047638655.1 of Minisyncoccia bacterium. Classification (GTDB taxonomy): domain Bacteria; phylum Planctomycetota; class UBA1135; order UBA1135; genus JABACD01. The sequence goes on from JBLIMI010000389.1 coordinate 1,114, forward strand.
CGGGCGACTGCCATCAAGCCACCGGCCAAGACACCCGGCGTAATGCTCGTTATGTTGTCGATGAACTGTTGGGTTTCCACCTTGGTCAATTTGAGCGAGCGATCTCTACCCACTGAAACTAGGTGGGTTCCATCGAGCGAGAACGTTGTGCCCAGCACCCAATCGGTGTGGGCTCCCTGGAACAAGACTTGTTCTCCACTGTCCACGTCAAACGCGCGCAGGGTGTTGTCGCTGGCACCGACTGCCACGATGGACTCGTCTGGTGACCAGGATGCGCCGTAGATCGTGTCGTAGGTGACTGGAATGGATCGGACGAGTTTCCAATTGGATGTCTTCCAGATTTGGAGTTCGCCGCTAAGGCCAGGAGTGCCGCCCGCAACCGCGAGCCATTCGCCGGAAGGAGAGAAGGCGACGGATTCGATTCTTTCGGAGAGGCCAATCAAGCGGGTTACCAACTCATCGCCGCCAGACTTCCAGATCAGCACTTCGTGGTAACCAGAGACCGCCAACAGGTCGCCATCTGGGGAGTGGTCCAGGCACGTGAGTACGGGCCGGCGGGGGTAGAGCGGGGGATGCTCGGCGCTGATCACCAGTCGCTCGAGGTCGGTTGAGTCATCTGCGGCCCCTTGCAAAATCCATTGTTCGACTAGGGCGCAGTCCGATTCGTCGAGAGGGTCCGCGCCTTCCGGCATTTCGGCCGGTTCGCCATCCTGGGAACGGATCAACTCCAGCAGCAGGCTGTCTTGCGGTGCGTGGGCAACGACCACCGGGCCTCCACGACCACCTCGCAGCAGGCTCTCGTGGGAGAGCATGTCCAACTTGCCCTTGGCGCGCGCAGGTTGATGACACCCCAGGCAATTGCGGCGCAAGATGGGGACAATTTCACGGCGGTAACTCACCGCTCGTTCTTGTTGTCCGGCGCTCTCTTGGTCGGTGTCCCCGAGGACGGTCCAGGGGAGCAAGGATCCCAGCAGGAGTGGCAAGGCACGTAGAATCATGAGAACAGGTCGAGCACGGGCTGGCCCTTGACCATCTCCCGGGGTTGATTGAGATGGTTGTAGATCATCGTGTGCGGATCCAAACCCACAGCGTGGTAGATCGTGGCCAACAAGTCCGTCGGATGAACCGGGTTCTCGATTGGCGCTGATCCTGTTTCGTCTGACTTTCCGTAGACGGAGCCCCTCCGAACCCCGGCGCCTGCAACCAAGGCAGTGAAACAGTAGGGCCAGTGGTCACGGCTGTCGGCATCGTTGTCGTTGCCCGAAGTGCTGAGACCTTTTCTAGGGCTGCGGCCGAACTCGCCGATGCAAACCACCAGGGTCTCGTCGAGCAGTTGACGATCGTCTAAGTCGCGGATGAGAGTGGCGAGTGCAGGATCGAACATGGGGGCGGCTTTCTCCTGCATGCGCTGGCGCAGGTTCACGTGCACATCCCATGAATGAACGTCAGAGTTGGCGACCTTGGGCCAATTCACTTGAACGAAGCGAGTCCCAGCTTCGACGAAACGGCGCGCCATGAGGCAGCTTTGGCCGAAGGTTGTTCGCCCGTAGCGGTCGCGCAATTCCTTCGATTCCTCCTCCAACGCGAAAGCCTTGCGGGCTCTTCCCGAGAGAATCAAATCCAATGCCTGGTCCGCGTAGGCGTCCAGGTCGAATTGTTCGACGGCCTTCGCGACCACGGGCATCTCGCCGTTGATGCGGTCTTGCAGGCTCACGCGTCTTCGCATGCGTTCGACGGAGAGTTCGTGACGCAAGGCAAGGTCGGCGACCTTGACCTTGTCCATCTTCGAATTGTCGAAGTCATCTCCCGGAGGGAAGAGGTAGTACGGATCGAAAGCGCGTCCGAGGAACCCGGCCATGCCTGCCTTGCCCACCACGTTGCTCTCTTGAAGAGGTCGAGGCAACATCACGAAGGGCAACATGGGCACGTCCGGTGGACGCATGCGGACGATGTTGCAGCCGACATTGGGGAAGTCTTTCGGCGTGGGCGGTTCGAGTTGACCCGAAGGGCTGACCTTGTCTGCCGTGTACCCGGTCAGCATTTGATAGTGCGCGGCGGTGTGATTGAACAACCCCACCGGGTGATAGCTCATGGATCGGATCAGCGTCACACGATCCATGACCTTGGCCAGCTCAGGAAGCAGTTCAGTGACCTCCATGCCGGGCACCGCGCTGGGAATGGTCTTGAAGGAACTACGAACATCGTCCGGCACGTCATCTTTGGGATCCCAAAGATCGATGTGGCTCGGACCGCCTTGCATGAAGATCAGGATAACACTCTTGGCTTGTTTCCAGCCCGGTCCGCCAATTGTCTTCAAGCGCGGCACTGCAAGCGCCCCACTCGACAAGAGCGAGCCCGCGCCCAGTCCAAACAAGGAGGATCCACCTACGCGTAGGAATTCACGGCGATCAGGTCGAAATCGGGTCACGAACCCTCCTGGTGGAGTTGAAGATTGAATGGAGTGCAGAGCCAAAGAGGCGCCTCTAATTTTATCCTTGTCTATCGAAGTCCACTAGATGCGCCCGGAGGGAACCTACCGCATTTTTCCCGCCGAGGGTCCTAGGCAGGGCTAGAGGCCTGAAGGCTGATGTTCGGCGCACGCCCCGCTGTCCTCCGGGGTTGCAGTCGCTGTGGTGATTGGAGAAGCTGGGATGCCTGCCATTCTTACAACCGTAGCCCCTCTTTCCGTCGACTATGCCCACGCTAGATTGCATCGAAATTGAACCCGCTCACTCCGCTCAAAGGGCGCTGATTTGGCTTCACGGTCTGGGAGCAAATGGGCATGACTTTGAGGCCATCGTTCCTGAACTGCGATTGCCGCCGGAACTCTCGATTCGCTACATTTTCCCCAACGCTCCCTCAATCCCCGTGACCATCAATGGTGGCGTCGTGATGCCGGCCTGGTACGACATTTTGAGCCTTGATATCGAGCGAGAACTCGACATGAAGCAATTGACGGCTTCCTCCAGGGCTGTGCACGAGCTCATTGACCGGGAAATCGAGCGTGGAATCCCCAGCGAACGCATCTTGATTGCCGGATTCTCACAGGGCGGCGCGGTGAACTATGAAGCGGCCTTGACCTACCCCAAGCCGCTGGCCGGACTGCTTGCCCTTTCAACCTACTTTGCGACAGCAGAGCAGGTCCAATTGCACTCGGCGAATAGCAAACTCCCGATCTTTGTTGCCCATGGGAGCCATGACTCCGTGGTTCCCGAGGTGTTGGGCAGTCGAAGCGTTGAAGCATTGCGCGGAATTGGATTCGATCCGGTCTATCGAACCTATCGTATGGAACACCAGGTTTGCGGCGAGGAGATCGTGGACATTTCAACTTGGATCCAACAGATTTTTCCCGTTGCCAT
>JBLIMI010000390.1:0-4462 GCA_047638655.1 Minisyncoccia bacterium
ACGTAGGGCGGATCGGTCCCGGGGCGGATGAAGGTGGAGTAAGCGTCGTAGCCCCTGGAATCCTCCCACAGAACAACTGGCGCCCCGATGTCATAGCGAGTGCCATGCACCACGATCTCAGTTCCGACGCCTTGCCCTTGGCCTCTTCCCTCTTGGACCGCCACGGTCTCCCCGCCACGGCGGTGGGGATCCGCCGGAATCGGCCCCGGATCGGCCACGCATGCGAGGCAGAAGATCGATAGCAGCAACGCCGAAAGATTGAACCCTCTCATGCGATGGCCCCCCCACACGAGGACCCCGCCCCGGCGGTGCAGCCGAAGCAATGGTTGTTGGTCACGATGGTTCGCTTTGCAAGTGAGTCCATGTCAAAGTCCCGGAGGTGACGCGGCGCGCCCCCCTGAATGGGAAGTTCGAGCATCTGGTTGAAGTCGCAGTCGTAAAGATTTCCCTGCCAATCCACGCTCAGGCTAGAGCGACACATCACGCCGTCTGCGGCTGCAGGGTTGAAGGCCTCGCTCAGACGCTGCATGTAGGCCTCCAGATTGCCGGAGCGCTGTAGCCAATCTAAGTAGCGACGCACGGGCATGTTCGTGATCGATATCAGACGGTTGAATTGCACACCATGGTCACGCTCGAGAGCCAGCTTCCACTCCTGCTCCAGAGATGCTTGCTGGGAAGGCAAGAATGCGCCCACGGGATTGGTGACAAGCACCAATTCCAGCCCCGAAGCGGGCTGGCCAAAACCCACGCGATTCAGTTTTCGCAAGCCGTCGATCGATTGCGCGTGCACCCCACTCCCGCGTTGGCGATCCGTGGCCAACTCCCGGTGGTGCGGCAGGGAACACACGACCTCGACTCCCTGCTCGGCGAAGAAAGTGGGCAGGTGCTCGAAGCGCGGCAAGCTCAAGACCGTCAAGTTGCAGCGGTCGATGACCTTGCGTCCCAGTCTGCGGGCCCCTTTTACGATCCGTTCGAAGGAAGGACACAGTTCGGGCGCCCCACCGGTTAGGTCCACGGTTGGAATCGTGCAGGACTCAAGAACACGCAAGCACAACTCAGCGGTCTCCTCGCTCATCACCTCCGTTCGTGTCGGTCCGGCGTCCACATGGCAATGGGCGCAGGTTTGATTGCAGAGCTTGCCCAAGTTGAGTTGCAAGACGTCAATCCCGGTGGCCGCCAGGGGCGGCAACCCCGCCCCCTTCAGCGCTTGCTCAAATTGCACGGGCAAGCTACGCAGCAGGGTCAAGTCCGCGCTCGGCGGACTTTGCAAGGAGGGCAAGGGAGAAGCGCTCATGAGTTCGCCCTACATCCCCAGGTGATCGGCTACGTTGCGCATTTGCATTCCGTGCACCAGGGTCGCGCCGCCCTTGATGGCGGATGCTACGTGCACGACCTCGGTCAGTTGCTCAACGTCTGCACCTTTCTCCAAGCAACTCTTGGTGTAGGAATCGATGCAATAAGGACATTGCACCGCGTGGGAAACACCCAAGGCGATCAAGGCTTTTTCGCGGGCCGTCAGGGCGCCGTCCTCGAAGACGGCCCCGTAGTAGTCGAAGAAGCGTTTGGCGAGATCAGGCGCGTGCTCCCCGATTTTAGCAAAGCGCTTCAAGTCGTCAGATTCGTAGTAATTCGGCATGGGCATCGAGGTTTGGGTGGCTGACCGTGATTCGCTGGTCGCGCGGGGTTGTGACCAATTTTGCCTGACACGGCTGTGTCAATTTTTCTGCACAGCTCAGGTTACCGCCATGACCCCCGAGCGTCTTGTGTCCCATGCGAACTGTTCGAGTACAAGGCGCCTGCCTGTTTGGGATAGGGACCGAGGCCGTCACGGTGGAGGCTCGCTTTGAGGGCAACGAGAACAAGGGACCCGAAATGGTGATCACGGGCTTGCCGGACCCGCTGATTCGGGAGAGCCGGGGGCGCTTGATGTGTGCCCTGCGCGAGAATGGTCTACGAATCCCGGGAGGAGTGCTCTCGGTGAACCTGGTGCCCGCCTTTCGGCGCAAGGTCGGCGGCGCCCTGGACCTGCCCATCGCCTTGGCCGCGGCGGCTGCCTGCGGCCATCTGAAACCCGGGTGGTTGGAGAACGCCCTCTTTCTGGGAGAGCTGGGAATTGATGGCCGTTTGCACGCGGTGCCCGGCGGCCTGGCCGCTTCGCGGCTGGCCCGGACTCAAGGCTCCCCGCGGCTCTTCGCACCGGCTGAAACCGCCCGTCAGGCCTCCTGGATCAGCGGGGTCGCGTGCCACGGGGCAAACCATCTGGTGGAGGTCATCGCGCACCTCTCCGGCGCAGGGCCGGAGCTTCCGTGCTTGCAGCGAGAGGAATCGTCCTCTCAATCCCCCCCGGAGAACCTGCCTTCCCTCGATCAGGTTCGCGGGCAAGCCATGGCCAAACGCGCCTTGGCCGTCGCCGCCCTAGGAGGTCATGGGCTCTTGCTGGTGGGTCCGCCCGGCGCAGGCAAGACCATGCTCGCCCGGCGACTGGTCGGTTTGATGCCGCGACCGTCGGACGAGGAGCGCATCGAAATCACGTTGGCGCTGACCGCCGCGGGGCTTTGGCCCCGATCCCTCGCGGAACGGAGGCCCTTTCGCGCGCCCCACCACACCACCAGCTACGCGGGACTCGTGGGCGGCGGATCCCCTCCACAGCCCGGCGAAATTTCCCTGGCTCACTGCGGCCTGTTGTTCCTGGATGAGCTGCCCGAGTTCCAGCGAGAGTCCCTTGAAGCCCTGCGCCAACCCCTCGAGTCAGGAGCCGTCACCATCGGTCGCGCCGGAACCAGCACCACCTTCCCTGCTCGCTTCCAATTGGCCGCGGCCATGAACCCTTGCCCCTGTGGATATCGAGGTCACCCAAAACTCGCTTGCCGCTGCTCGAATCCCATGGTGGAGCGTTACCGCCGTCGCATCTCGGGTCCCTTGCTCGACCGGATCGAAATCTGCATCGACCTACAGCCGCCAACGGTGGAGGAACTCCTGACCAAGACCCCCATGCCAGTGGCTCCCGCCGGCGTCAGCCATGCGCAATTGCAGCAAGCCGTGGAGCGCGGCGTCAGCCAGAGCAGCACGCGCCAGGGAAGCTTGCGTAACGCCCAATTGGGGACCGAGGAGTTGGATCGCTTTGCGCCACTGGACGGTCACTCACGACAACTCCTGACGCGGGCTTGCCATGAGTTGACGCTCTCCGCTCGCGCCATCCAGGGGCTGCGCCGGGTCGCGCGCACCATCGCGGACCTGGATCTCAGCGAGACCGTGCAGGCCTCGCATCTAGCCCAGGCCATCGGGCTACGAGGAGGATTGCACAGGACCGAGCGAAGCCGCGCCTGAAGCTGAGTTGTGGGCGCCTACTCGTGTCGCAGGGCTTCCACGGGATCCATGTTGGCGGCACGCCACGCTGGATAGAGCCCGAAGACGATGCCAATGCCAGCGGATATGCCAAAGGCCAACAGGGGCGCACCCGGTGTGACTACCGTGCGCATATCCGCGAACTTTTCCACACCAAGAGGAATCAAGAGCCCGAGCAAGATGCCCAGCAGACCACCGCCCACGGAGAGCACGACTGTCTCGACCAGAAACTGGGTCACGATGTGGCGGCGCTTGGCGCCCAGGGCCCGGCGAATTCCAATCTCACGGGTCCGTTCCGTGACCGTGGCCAACATCACATTCATGATGCCGATCCCGCCCACGAGCAGACTGATGCCTGCGATCGACCCCAACACGATGTTGAAGATGCGCTTGGTCTCCTCCGCACGCAGCAGGAGTTCCAGCGGAACGACGACTTTGTAGTCCCGTTGGCTGTGGTTGCTCAACAGCATCTGCCGGCACGCGGAAGCCACCATGGGGACGTTTTCTGCCAACTCGACGCCCACGATGATCTCGTGCAGTTGGACCTCTTCCATGTCCATGGAGCCGCTGCGCATCTTCACGAGCGTCTCGCCGAACCACTTGGTGCCCGTGGAGAGCGGAATGAAGATCTCACCTGGATTGTCAGCGCCGGGCTCGGGGCGATCTCCCGAGAGGCGCACTCGCGGCATAAGAGTACCGATCACAGTGAAGTAGTCCGGACCGACCTTGACGCGCTCACCTACTGGATTGGCGAAAGGGAAGAGCGCCCGAGCGACTTCATATCCGAGCACGCAAACATTGGCCACGGTGGCCTCATCCACGGCGTCCAAGAAGCGACCGAGTCCCACCACACGTCCCGTCACGTCGCGGTACTCCGGGGTGGTGGAGATCACATCCGGACGGATCACCTTCTGCCCAACTCGCACTTCCTCGGGCAGTTGCCGCAAAGGAACCACGCACTTGACGCCGGGAAACGTCTCGCGCACCCGAGCCAAGTCATCGTGGGTCATGCCGTAGGACACCACGCGCTGGCGCTGATTCGAAGCCTGCTCCTCTGCCGGCTTGACGCTGCGCAGGATCACGTTTTGGCTGCCGAGTTGGCGAATCTGTTCTTGGG
>JBLIMI010000391.1:0-4457 GCA_047638655.1 Minisyncoccia bacterium
GTTAGCTAACGGGCGACATGGCTCAAGATGCAGACGGGGGCGCCTTTGATGAAGAGGTCGCCCCCGCTGGCTTTCCCATGACGGATGGCTTTGGCATGGCGAGCTTCGGAGAGCCTGTGGCCGCAGGTCCAGTGGCTGTGCAAGTGTGCACCGGCCTCTCCTGCCGACTGGCGGGTGCGGAAACACTACTGGACGCCGCGCATGAGTGCGGGCTGGTGGTGGAGCATTCCTCATGCCAGGCGAGTTGCGACCGCGCACCGGTTATGGCTAGGGACCACGAAACTCTAGTCGAGGTCAGCGCCGCAGACATCAAACGCTCCCGAGGAGATCGGGGCGCCCTCGACTCAGCCGAAGCACCACTCAGCAAAGGTTGGAGTGGCCGAGTTTGGCCGACAACAGGACCCCTTGAGTCCTGCGTGTTCAATCTCGCTGCAGCACCCGATTGGTCCGCCCGCGCTTCCATCCTGGCCCGGAAGATGGGAGCTGATGCTGTCATCGAAGCGATTCAACAATCCGGGTTGCAGGGCCGAGGGGGAGCAGGCTTCCCCGCCGCCGTAAAATGGAAGGCCGTCCGCGGTCAGGTGGAGTTGAAGCGCTACGTTGTGCTCAACGCCGACGAAGCCGAACCGGGCACATTCAAGGATCGCGAGTTGTTACTCAGACGTCCCGACCTCGTGCTCGAAGGACTCGCTATCGCGGCTCGTGTCGTTGGCGCCTCTGAGATCTTTCTCTACCTTCGAGCTGCATTCCAGGAACCAAAGCGGGTGCTCGAAGAGTCTTTGGAGCGCGCCAAGAATGCGGGCCTCTACAGCGAACTGAAGTTCCATGTTCACGTGGGTCACGGTGGCTACATTTGCGGCGAGGAAACGGCTCTACTCGAATCCCTCGAAGGCAAACGCGAGCAGCCCAGGGAAAAACCCCCTTACCCGACAGAGTCCGGCTTGTGGGGAAAGCCCACGCTGATCCAAAACGTCGAGACGATCGCGTGCGTTCCTGCCATCCTCCTACGTGGAGCAGCATGGTTCAGGGAGCTTGGTAGAACTCAACCGGGCACCAAGCTGTATTGCATCAGCGGCCACGTGGCCCAGCCAGGCGTCTATGAATTGCCTCTGGGTGTCTCGCTCGATGAGCTAGTGGAAGCAGCGGGCGGATACATCGGCAGGCTCAAAGCTTTCTCACCCGGTGGAGCCAGTTCGGGGTTCTTGCCAGCCAGCGAGCGCAAGCGGCCACTCGATTTCCACGCCCTCGCCGAAGTCGGATGCATGCTGGGCTCAGCTGGCGTGGTGGTCCTCAACGAGAGCGTTGACATGGCCTGGGCAGCAGCAGAACAACTCGAGTTCTTTGAAAGGGAGAGCTGTGGCAAGTGTTCCGCCTGTCGCATCGGAACGTCGTATCAACGCCATCTCCTGAGTGGCTACATGGCCAAACGGAGAACCCAGGAAGGACAAGACTCTCTCGCCCGGGTGGACAAGGTCGCAGAAGACATGCGCGAAGGGTCCATTTGTGGACTGGGCCAAACGGCATCTCTCCCTCTAACGAGCGCCCTTCGACACTTCCCAAACGACTTCGAGTGAGCCTCCTCGGGTTCTAACCGGCACGGCGTTCGGCTTGCTCAATCACGGGTCCACAACCCATGTTTTCCAGAGCGTCCATCACGCTGCGGATGCTGCTTTCAGAACAGTCATCTCCGCCGCCAAACTTGCCGTAGGTCACGACGAGCTTACGGCCTCCCATGACACCCGTTGCGCTCCACAGCTTTCCAGAGGCCGCCCGAAAGTGGTTCTTGGCGCCATCCACGAGCTTCGAGAACTCCTGGATCTCCAATTCCGAAGTGGGCATCCCTTCCAGAATCTTGGCGGCCACGATTCGAGGTAGGTAGTAATGCACCCGGAATGTTTGTGCGCAATCTAGCGTACGAAAGGCCCGAGTGCTCATTGGAACGTTGAGTCTAGCTGTTGCGAGTAACGCGGAACGAGCTGTACTCGTCCCCCATTGCCTTGGACTTCACTGCCTCAGCGCTGAAGTTGCCTTCGCCCTTGAACAGGTGGTCGTAGAACTCAGGGGTGAGCGCGGGCTTGCTTGCCACGTCGCCGCGGAAAACGATGTTCATGATGCCAGCAGCCGCACCTTCGGCGAGGTTTGAGACCGGGTGGTCGCTCTTGCCGTACATCGAAACGTAGCCGTTGCTCTCGTAATCGTCGTAGATGATGAAAGTGGCGCCATCATTGGTCAGGTCCTGGACTTCCCAGCGGCCCCAGCCAAGTGCGTTGACAGCGGCAACCATGCCGTGAACCCACTCAAAGTCGTTCTTGAGGTTCGGGAGAATCAAGGCGTCCCACTCGGACGAAGTCATGATTCCACCGAGAAGGTGTTGAACGCACAAACGTGGCCTGCTTCACCAAACTGGTCCTTCATAGACTTCTCAGTCTCGGAGGAGATGCGGTTCTAGTCGTTGGCGTAGTGATGGGTGAGGTACACACCAAAGGTAGGGATGGTGCCTTCTTCGTTGCCGACGATCCCCATGGAGGTCAATGCCCCGTAGATCGAATCGTAGTGCACATTGCCCTCTGACTGGGGCTCGGGGTGGCTGGTGCCGTTGAAGTCGCCTTCACCCACACTCTTGAAGACTGAGTAATTCGCGGTTCCTTCAGTGAGGGTCCAGGTGCAAGTGTTGCCTTCTCCGCCTGCGCCACAGGACGAGCGCTCGACTTGACAGCAGGCTTTGGATCCCATTCAGCGCTCCCCCCATCGTTCCATGATGGGGGGGGATACCGGACCAGCGGACCCCCAATCCACTCCCCAGAAAACGAGCTCCAAGCATGAAGAAAGCCGCGAACTAGCCCATCGGCAGGTCCGCGGCCCTCAACCTAGGATGGAGTCTTGTATTCTCGTTTATCGGATTCGAATGTTGCGAAAAGCCACGCGCGCGCCGTGATCTTGGAAGGCAATCCTTCCCTTTCGCGCTAGACCGAAGGGAGCCCAGGCCTTGAACTTGCTCCCAGCCACGCGGGCATTCCAATCGTCACTGCCAAGGGTGTACTCACAGAGCAGCTCACCATTGAGCCAGTGCTGCACGTGGCCTTCCTGATTCACGAGACGCGCTTTGTTCCAGCTCCCGGGGGGGTTGCTGGCGTCACGAGAGGCCATGTAGAGACCGTAGCAAGACCCGACGCTGGTCAGATTGTTCGCACCGTCGCTGTGGGCCGAATTGTCGAGCAACTGCATCTCAGGGCCACTGATGTAGACCGCGCTTTCACCATCGATGACGTTGTAGAGGATGCCGCTGTTGCCTCCGGCGGCGAGATTCCATTCGAGTTCCAACTCGAAATCAGCGTACATATCCATGGTCACAATGTCGCCGCCGTTGCCAACCATGGTCAGGGCGCCGTCCACCACTTGCCAACCCTCCGACAGGGTGTCCTGGTTGTAGCTCGTCCAGCCTTCGGTGGTTTCACCGTCGAAGAGCATGACCCAGGGCCGTTCATCTTGATCGTCAACAGCACTGAAATAGGGGCAAGCACAGGAAGCTTGCAGCAAGGGCACGCTGCAAGCGAGGAGGGGTAGAAGTTGGCTGATTCGCATTAGATGTGGGTTGGCTGCTTGGTCTTAAGCGGAGAGATCACCGCGACGTGGTGACTTGGGAGGATAGAAAACGAGCAGGGCCAGCAGGCAAACCAGGGCTGACCACATGGGGACGCCAAAGAGCCTGGCATAGTCCATCTCGCCGTCTTGACTGGCCCATCCGGCTACCCAACCAGCGACTTTGCTGCCGAGAATGACGCCGACACCAATGATCACCAAATTGAAGAGGTTCTGTGCACTGGCGCGAGCGTTCGGGCTGGTCTCTTCGTCCACAACCATGAACGCAACGAAGATGAAACAACCAAAGCAAAGGCCATGGAGGGCGACACCAGAGAGCAATGTCACCATCGTAGGCAAGGGGATCTCATCTACGTAAGTGAACAGCGCCATTCTTCCGGCGTAGGCGATGAGCCCAATAGCGAGCAACGACTTACGGCTGAGCAACTTCGCACCCAACGGAATCAAGGCGAGAACGAGCACCTCCGACATTTGCCCGACAGTCATCAGCCCACCCCCGCCTGCACCAAAAATTGTCTTAGTCCATTCTGGTGCGGCCATTTGCTTCGCTGTCAGAAATGGATCTGTGTGCACGAAGTAGAATTGGTGAATGCAACTCACTGGTACTGCCAAGAGGAACAGCGTCAGCAAGGGTTGGAGCTTGATTTGGGCGAGGGCTTCGGCCGTTGCACTCTTCTCGTTCCCCTTGCTCGGGGGAGTATGGGGCAAGAAGAAACAGTAGATCCCCATGACTGCCCCCAGGACAGCACTTAGGCGAAATGCGTCTGCTTTGCCCGCGGCAAGCGCCAACAGCGTCTCTGAGTCCCCCAACCCTTCCGGCTGATGCATCGCCGCCAACCAATGCCCCATTCCAAGGC
>JBLIMI010000392.1:0-4426 GCA_047638655.1 Minisyncoccia bacterium
CTGCGACTTCTTTTCGGTGGCTGCCGCTGGATGGGACATCGATGCCACGCTCGAAGCTGTTCTCGCGGAAGCGCGCGTGCGCGCTCCGCGAAACCCGCGCATGGTTTTCATCGGTGGCGGAACCCCTTCATTGCTCTCTCACGCTCAGCTTGAAGACTTCTTGAATGGGCTCGAAGCGTGCACCAGTTTTCGCTCTTCGGCGGTTGAGACCACGATCGAGGCCAACCCGGAAAGTGTCGACCGCGACAAGGTCCTCGTGATGCTCGATGGGGGAGTCAACCGACTCTCCATCGGCTTCCAATCCCTCGAGCCCAAGACCTTGCAACTCTTTGGTCGCGTACATGCTGTGGAGGATTCGTTTCGGGCTTATGAAGCTGCTCGATCCGCTGGGATGAAGAACATCAACCTCGATATGATCTACGCTTCTCCAGAACACCGAGCTCGTGATTGGGAACAAGCGCTGCAAACCGTGCTCGACCTGGAACCGGAACACCTGTCGGCCTACAACCTCGCTTTCGAAGAAGAGACCGTCTTTAGCCGCTGGCTGAAGAGCGGAAAGCTCAAGGCTCTGCCCGAAGACGTGGAACTGGAGATGTTCGGGATTACGCGCCGCATCACGAGTGAGCGCGGCCTCAACGCTTATGAAATCTCGAACTACGCGCGGGATGGGAAGACATGCCTGCACAACGAGAACTACTGGGCCAATGGCAGCTACGTTGGAATTGGCCCCTCTGCAGTCAGTTATGTCAACGGCGTTCGTTTTGGCTCACCCCGAGACATCAACGATTACGGTAAACGAATCCAAGAGTGCGGTGCAGCTTGCACCTGGAGCGAGAAGCTCTCGCCACTTGCGCGACTTGGGGAGACTTGGTGGCTCGGCTTGCGGCGCTCCAGCGGGGTGACGCCAGCAGTCGCCCGTCGCGACACAGGTTATGAAGTTCCCGATGACCCCATGCTACAGATTGCACGGTCACTCGTGTCCCATGGCCTGCTGCGAGAAGATGGCGAAACGTTCTATCTGACAAGCAAGGGCTTGCCTCTCGCAGATCGTGTGGCCTCCGAGTTCCTAGTTACACAAGATGAGCCCGACAGCGCCACCCTGGTTCCCCCAACTCAGGGTTGAAACTTCAACGCAATCGCATTCGATGAGTTGAAGTACATTCCACAGGGGCCGCCTGGGTCCCGGTACCAAACTTGTAGATCCAAGCTTTGGCCTGCGACGGCTCCCGTAACATGGGCGATGCGGCCAGGCCCCATGGAAATGGTCCCCGAGACCGGCGCGACTGCCGGAGACAAGTAGTAACCGCCACTCCCCGATCCTGGACCTACGCAACGAAGGCCGTCTCCACCGATCGCCATGGTCATGGGGGAGCCCACGAAATAAATGGACATGCGGTAGGGAACCAAACGCTCTACCGTCAAGGACAGGTCCGCAGCGGAAAGGCTAAGAGAACCCCATGCGGAGAGCCGAACCCCCCGCCCTGTGGAGTTGTAGCACCCACCCCGGTCATCGATGTTTCCGCAGGGACAAGCGAAGCCCAAGCAATAGGCTTGGTAGTCGGGGAGAGTCGTTCGCGTGTGCACGTTCACTTGACCTTGGCTCGGATTCGCGGGGGAGCTTCCAGGCCCCGACACGAGCAGCTCATCTCCCGCCAAGACCATCGCCTGACCAAAGTTGCGCCAGGGCTCAGGCTTTGTCCCTGTGAGTTCTGCCAGTTGGATCCAACCGGCTCCCACTTCGCCGTACAGCCAGGCCGTGCCTTCACCCTGGCGTATCTCGCTGTAGCCCGGGCTACCAATGGCCAAAAGCGAGTCCTGGAATGCGAGGCTGCTTCCAAAGCGTCCGTAGATCGGTAGTCCCGGGGGCAACAATTCGGAGGCAGGAAGATGGGACCCGGTCGCCAGTTCAAACAAGTACACACGCCCGACGAGGGGTCCTCCCAAGAAAGTCGCGGGAGCTCCCACGGCCAGTAACCCATCGCTAAATGCAAGCGCTGCGCCGAAGCGCTGGCCCGCATCCCCAAGCGGAGGCAGCAACACGCGCAGCAAACTCCAAACGCCTGCGTTTCGTTTGTACAGATAGACAGCGCCAATTCCCTTGCCAATTCCGGCCACTCCACGCTCTGGTGCTCCGATTGCGATCAGGTCACCAGCGATTGCTAAAGTCGCTCCAAAAGCCTGGGGCACCATGCTGCTTAGGGTGGGCATCAGCAGCGCTTCTTCAATCCAAGCTTGGGGCGTCTCGCGGTACACATAGACCTGCCCCTGTCGCCCTGTCTGGGCATTTCCAGCAACCGCTCCCACCAACAAGGTGGAACCCTCATAGGCCACGGCAGACCCATACCGATCATCGAGTCCCGTGCTCGAGCCCACCAACACCGCACGCTCAAACCAATTGTTCTGCGCCACCTGAAAGAGGTGCACTGCCCCCGTGGCCACACTGTTGATCTCAGCGTAGGAGGATCCAACCGCCACTGTTTCAGGCCCAATGGCCACGGCCTCGCCAAAGGCCCCGTGATGGGTGGGCAGGCTCGGATTGAGGCGAGCGACCTCGGACCAAGCCCCATTCAGACGCTCGAAGAGATATGCGCTCCCTGAATCTTGCTGCCAACCTCCGGGTTCGGAGTAGGGGCTCCCAACAACCAGAAGGTTGAGGTGGGAGGCCAGAGAACTCCCAAACCGGTCGAACGCCTTGCCATCAGAGGCAACGATCGTTGCCACCTGGCCCTGTCTGGCCAAGAGCAAAGCGGGTAGAAGCGCTGCGGCCAGGAGGCCGCAGGCGAGTTGCGAGCGAATAGTCATCATAGGACTTCCTGCACCGCGCAAGTTGCGAACGGGCATGTAGAAGACTTGGATCACCGGCAAAGACCCGCTGGCCCGAATAGGGCATGACGAGCAGCCCGGGGAAGGCTGTCGGTGAGTGAATTCGCGGAGGTTTTCGAGAACGAGGTGGAAGCGACCGCTTGGCGATCTTTCCCGTTATCGGCGCCGGGCCCCGGCCGCCTTATTCCGGGCCAGGTAAAACAGGCGCAACTGGCTCTCCCTTGACCAAGCGAGCTCCCTCTAAGGGCTTTGGATAAGGGATCACCCTTCCCAGCGCGGGAACAAGCGGTACTATCTTCGCCCACGCAAGTGCACGATGACCATGGAACAGAAAGGCAGAAACACACCGGGCTCGAAGGCCAAGGGCCGCGGCCGGAAGAAGAAGTCGAAGAAGAGCTTCTTCCTGCGCGGATTGATCACGATCCTGCCTGCCGTCTTGACGCTCTTCCTGTTGGTTACCGTGGTTCAGTTCGCCCAGAGTTACGTCACGACTCCGATCAACTCGACGATCTACTGGTTGCTCGAAAGCAACACGCTGGGCTGGAAGGTGTTGGAACAGGTCGACATCGATCCGCTCGAAATGGAGTTCCTCGACCAGGACGCCTTGCCACAGAGCGCGCTCGAATCCATGCGCCAGTCGGGAGTCCAGAGCGATGCTTTCAAGTCAGAGCTCTCCATCTTGCGTGAACCAGAATTGGGCTTCTTTGTGGAA
Organism: Minisyncoccia bacterium; assembly: GCA_047638655.1. Taxonomy (GTDB): domain Bacteria; phylum Planctomycetota; class UBA1135; order UBA1135; genus JABACD01. Next base: position 3,536 of record JBLIMI010000392.1, read on the forward strand.
CTGCCCAGTCTGGCCATCAATCCTTATAAGTTGCGGCGCGAAGTGAGGGCGGTGGTTCACCCGCTCGTGGGTGTGCTAGTCAGTGTTCTCGTTGTCCTCACACTTGGATACATCACGAGCGGCTTCCTGGGACGCCGCATGATCGCTGCCGTGGACCGCGCTGCAAAGAACCTGCCCATCATCAGATCGGTCTACCCATACACGAAGCAACTGGTCGACTTCTTCGCGTCCGACACCGAGTTCGAATTCGACACCGTGGTCGCCGCGCCCTATCCGAGTGAAACTGTGTGGGCCATCGCATTTGTCACGGGCACGGGACTCAAGTCCATCAATGACGGTTTGGGCGATCGTTACGTGTCCGTCTTCGTCCCCACGTCTCCCATGCCGATGACCGGCTTCACCGTCTTCTTGAAGGAGAGCAAATTGATCCCTCTTCCCATCAGCGTCGACGAAGCACTGCGCGTTACGGTCTCAGCCGGCGTGCTTGTCCCTGCTAGCGAACAAGTGGAAGACCTAGCTGACTCTTTGCGGGCGCTGGGCGCGCAAGCAAACGAGCTCGGGCAAGATAAAGACGGCTCTGCCGAAACCTGAATTCAATCCCCAATCACACCCACGAGCAGCTGGACATCATGACAATGAATTTTGCTGACCGCCTCGCCCAGGCCACCGAGAAGTACGGCAACCCCTGTTTGGTTGGATTGGACCCGCATCTCGAACTCTTTCCTGAGGAGTTCAAAGCAGCACGGGACCCCAAGGCCCCTCGAGAGGATCGCGCCAAGGATGTACAGGACTTCTTGTGCGGCGTGTTGGATGTTGCGGCGGGCAAGGTGCCTGCGGTCAAGCCTCAGTCAGCCTTCTTCGAACGCCTCGGCGCGGACGGTGCACTGGTTT
>JBLIMI010000393.1:0-4425 GCA_047638655.1 Minisyncoccia bacterium
CTGTTCAGCCTCTGGTGGGGGAATATTTGGAAGGCGAGCTAATGCCCCAGAATCGGGTTTTGCGCGGCAGGGAAACTCTGCTCGTGTGCGAAGATGACGAGGGCGTTCGCGGCGTGATCGTGACGACCCTGCTCGGCGCGGGCTACATGGTGTTGGTAGCTTCCTCTCCGGAAGAAGCGCTGCGTCTGGAAGATGCCCACGATGATGTGCTCCAGTTATTGGTCACCGATGCAGTCATGTCTCAAAAGACAGGCGCTCAATTGGCCATGGAACTGCGACAGAGTCGGCCCGGGTTGAGGGTCTTGTACGTGTCCGGCTACTCGGCCGAGGTGCTCAGCAATCACGTGGATCTAGATCACGAGGACGCCCTCTTGCCCAAGCCCTTCACGCCCCGGGACTTGCTAATGCAAGTGCGCGAACTTCTCGACAGGGACGAGTTCACGGGCGCCGAGATGAGCGACATGTCGGGGACGGCATTGCTCGGTAAGGACGCCGAGTACTAAGCACAGTGCGCGGGGTCGTGGCCCTGCCGCTGTTCAGCGCGTGACTTGTCGCACCGGGTAGGACTTCCAGGTGGCCGCGGCAACGCCGTGCTGTCGTGCAAGCACCGCTTGGATGCTCGTGATTGGTTCGTAACCGAGCCGCAACAGGTCGAGCTCGTATTGAACCCGGGAGTGGAGTGCGCTTTCACCGGGCTGGCCCGAGGCGAAACCGGCGCTCGTCGCTGGGGCATGCAGACTCTCTCGTTGCTCTGGGCTCCACTCCTCTTCGCTGACGAAGAACGGATGCACCTGGTGGCCCTCGAGTTCAAGGCCAGGAATGAGGAGGAAGACCACACAGCCATTGGGCTGCTGTGAAAGTTGGTCCTGTTCGTCGAGTCCCGGGAGGGGGCCGCTACTGCGATCCGCAAAGCGCCAGAGCCCGCTGCGGGGGGAGCGGCCCAAGGGAACCATGGAGAACTGGGGTTGGAGGTCCAAACCCGCGTAGAGCGGGGAGCTCTTCACGTCCCCGATGTAGGCGACGGCGTCAGCCCAGGGTCCTTCCGTCGTGGGGGCAATTTCCTCACGCCATAGCTCCATCACGCGCTGGCGTCCGCGCACGCGCTCGATCAAGCCACTCGACTCAACGAGTGCGAGAATCGAGTGCGGAGCTTTCTGTGTGTATGAGCCCGTGGTCTTCAAGCGGTCCCATTGGCTAGCGAGGGCGTCGGCTGTTTGCAGCCACTGGCCGAGGCTCTCAATCGTAGCTGCCGTCGCCGGCCAGAGGTCGGTCTCTCGGGCGATGAGCCGGGCGGCGTTCACTTGCAGTTCGAGCACCTCGGCCTGGGTCTTGGAGGTCTCGGCCTGTTCGGCAACGCGCTGGCTGTGGACCCGCTCCTGCTCGAGTTCCAATCCCAGCTGGTCATTGGCAGAGGTCAGTACCTGACGTCTGGCCAGGCCCTCTTCCAGTTGTACGTTGAGTGAATCGCGGTCGACTTCGAGGCTCTGCTTGGCCTCGAGCGTGTCCGCCAAATTGGAGGCGAGTTCTTGATTGTGTTCGGCCAGGGCTCGACCGCTGTTGCGTTCGGTCGCTAGTTGGCCGAGGCTTGCCTCTTGGGCCTGGACCAGGTCTTGCTTCTCGCGGGCGAGCACTTGGCCGTTGCGAGAGAGTTGTGCGGCCCAGACCATGGAAAAGACGGCCAAGGCGCCCCCCACACCGGCGATGAGCTTCAAGGCTCGCTGGGGCTGTCGGGCGTCTTCTTCCTTCGGATCTGGAACATCCTTGGCGGAGAAAGGTTCGACCGCGGCTTCGCGTTTGGCGATCTCGACCGGATCTGGTTGCGCAACGGGGGCGGGTGCTGTGGGCACGACCTCCACTCGTCGACCTTTCAACTGAGCGAGCAACCCGCGCACGTTGTCCCAGTCGGCATGCAGCCCGTACAACTCGTCCGCGCAGGAGTCGTTCTCCGCGCAGAATTCCTCGAAGTCTTGTGCCTTGCCTTGTTCCGCGTCGAGCAGGAATTCGGCGAAGAGTTCCTCCGCCTTGGTCGAGTACTCGGAGGAGCCGTAATTCGGTTCGAATTCCATATCGAAGGCGAGTCTACCCCATGGATGCGTGTGCCCGAAGCACGGAGACGCCCGGGAATTCGCTCTTTTCGCGGGATGCGCCCACCCTCGAACGATGGATTCAAAAGGGCTCCGAGAAGAACGTGAGGAAGAGAAACCGGCCGCAATCCCGGGAGTCAGTGGAAGAGCCCGACTTTGGGCCCACTTCACTCCTTTCAGGACGAAACATGCTGCTCTCCATTACCTTGCTCTCACTCGTATTTGGGTCCCCTGCACCGCTCTTTGAGTGGACCGCTAGCCGTAGCGGCGATCGTTTTGGTAGCTCGCTGGCTTGCGTCGGGGATGTGAATGGCGATGGCGTTGTCGATTGGGCGGCCGGGGCGCCCCGGGCTCAGGTAGCGGGCCAGGCTGTGGGCCGTGTGCAAGTCATGTCTGGAGCCGACGGCAGCGTTCTACATCAATGGCTGGGTGGGCCTGGCGCCAGCGGACTGGGCGCGGACGTTGCTGGAGTGGGGGACCTGGACGGGGATGGTCATGGAGACATCCTCGTGGGCGCGCCCCAGGCCGCCGCGGGCAAGGGGGAAGCGCGACTGTACTCCGGAGCCACTGGGATGCTGCTGCGCACTTGGGTGGGGGCGGTAGCAGGCGATCAATTTGGCCGCGCCCTGTGCGGTTTGGGAGATGTGGACGGTGATGGCGTGGGCGACTTGGGTGTGGGAGCGCCCGCTTCCCACAGCGCTGGCACCCATGCTGGAGAGGTGAGCGTCTACTCCGGCCGGCTGGGCACGCTCCTGTTTCAGGTCCAGGGTGCTGCCTGGGATCACTTGGGCCATGACCTCGTGGGGCTGGGCGATGTGAACGGGGACGGATGCGGGGACCTGGCGATCGGCATTCCTTTCTCGGATGACGCTGCGTTCAATGGCGGTCGCGTGCAGGTCCACTCTGGACGTGACGGGGGATTTCTTTGGGGCGCTTCGGGCCACACGGCCGGGGACCAGTTTGGATTCGCGCTGGGATCGGGGGCTGATGTGGATATGGATGGCATCCAAGACCTGGTGGTGGTGGCGCCCGCAGCGGACGCGTCGGGCTTTGATTCCGGCTCGGCCAGCGTTCTGTCCGGTGTGGACGGTCACGTGCTGTTCGTGATTCCCGGGCCCGGGGCTGGGGTTTACATGTCGGCGGCGCAATTGCTGCAGGACCAGGACGGCGACGGAAGAGCGGAGGTTTTGACGGGTACCCCGGCAGCACCGAAGGGCAGCGAACACGCGGGTTACGTGGGGGTTCACTCCGGTGTGGACGGAAGCCTGTTGCGCCGGTTGCGGGGCGCCAGAGACTTCGGTTGGTTTGGCTTCTCCCTAGCCGCCGGAGGCGATCTGGATGGAGATGGTGTCCACGACTTTGCTGTTGGGGCGCCGGGGCATGACGATCACCCGGAGATCTTTGGAAGCGTGCAATTGCTATCCGCCTTGCCGTTCTGAATTTGAACTAGGTCATCTTTCTTGCACTTCACCTGGGATTGCGGACTTGGCCGGGGTGGCGAGCCACTTCTGAACCCGGGCCTCGGTGCCCAAACCGATGCCTGGAATCTCATGCAACTCGAAGGGCGTACCCGCCTTGAGCCAGCGATACTCAGCGATGGCGGCGGCCCGGGCGGGACCAACTCCGGGCAAGCGCCGCAGATCCCGGGCTGGAGATGTCAGCAGGTTCGGCGAGACTTGCTGTGCTGGTGGTCCGGCGGCGATTGCCGAGAACCTCCCCTGGCCCACCAGAGTGCACAGGCCGCCAACAGCGGCCAGAGCCCATGCGGGCGTTGCTTTCGGGGGGGTGCTACAGACGCTCCTGGGGCTGAGATTCATGCTGAAGAGGACGATCGGGAGTTTCGAGGGTCACCGTTCAAGTCGCCTTTCAGTGGTGCTAGCGGGCAGGGCTTCGTACCTTTGTCTGCGATGAGTACCACCCTGGACCAGGCCCGTGAGACGTTGCTGCCCCCGGATCAATTGATCCGCTGCGTGCAGTTGGCCCTGGAGGAGGACCGGGGTGCGGGCGACCTGACCAGCCAATACGCCGTGAAGACCGATTGCCGGGCGCGCGCAAGCTTGGTGGCCAAAGCCTCGGGGGTGCTAGCAGGCTTGCCAGTCTTTGAGGCCACTTTTCGCGCCTGCGACCCGGAGTGCACTGTCCGTCTGTTACGTGCGGATGGCGACGTGCTCGTGGCAGGCGATCGGATTGCGGAAGTGGAGGGCAAGGCCCAAAGTCTGTTGCTGGCCGAGCGCACAGCACTTAACTTCTTGCAGCGCATGTGTGGAGTGGCCACGGCGACCGCGAGGCTCGTGGGCTTGGCGGCCGGACGCGTTCGAATCCTCGACACGCGCAAGACAAC
>JBLIMI010000394.1:0-4425 GCA_047638655.1 Minisyncoccia bacterium
CGCTTTGGAGTGGCCGGGGCCTATTCCTCAGCTTTCATTTCAAGCGAAGTGCAGGCTGGCGTGAGCAGCACGCTTTCCAACCGTTACCGGGGTCTCGGCGATGCGATTCGTTTCTTCGATAGCGAGACCACATACCTTTCGGGTGAGCCTTCTACATCGAGCAATGCTCGCCGCTATTTTATCTCTTCCATGCTTGGCTACACGGGCGAGCGGGGGAATACGATGGCGGAAATCTTGCAGATGGTGGACCGCAGCGTAGCTTCGGATGGGACCTTTCCGGTGGGGACGACCTACTTCATGCACACCACGGACTCGGCGCGGTCGGCTCCTCGGCATTCTTTCTATCCCAACATCGCCAGCAAGATCAGTGCGCTTGGCGGCATGGCAAGTGTCCTATTTGAGGTCCTGCCACTCACGCATCACGATTGCTTGGGCATCATGACCGGCTGGGCAGCGCCTGACATTGACGGTGCGGACATGACTTTGCTTCCGGGGTCGTTCGCAGATCATCTGACCAGTTATGCGGGGAAGTTTGATACATCTTCTCAAACGAAGATGTCGCGCTGGATTTCCCGCGGAGCATCCGCCACATCGGGAGCGGTGGAGGAGCCGTGTAATTACGCGGGTAAATTCCCGCATGCCCTGATGCATCTTTACTACTTCAACGGGCTCTCAATGGGAGAGGCTTGGATGCGCTCTATGGGGTATTTCCCGTTCCAAAACTTGCTCTATGGAGATCCTTTAACAAGGCCCTTCTCTGCAGCACCTGCGGTGGACTTGCCGGACGCGCCGTTAGCTCCAGTGAGCGGTTCGTTGCTGTTGCATCCGATTGCCGTGGCCAGCGCGCCAGGAGCGGATGTGGACGTAATAGAGGTTCTTGTGGATGGAATTATCTTCAGGCGATTGCTGGTGGGGCAAGGGTTTGCACTGCACACCCAAGCCCTCTCGGATGGGTGGCACGACTTGCGTATCTTGGCTTACGATGACACGAATGTGCGCAACGCGGGCCGCTGGCAGGGAGCGTTCGAGGTTGCCAACTTGGGTCGAGCGGCAAGTGTCTCGGTCAACACGAACACGGGCGATCAAAACCAAGCTTTCGACTTCAGCGTGGACGCGATAGGAACGGGCGTGGTCGAGTTGCGACTCGTGCAGGCTGGCCGTGTTCTAGCGGCGACAACGACCGCGCCCGACTCGTTGAGGTTGTACGGTACTAACTTGGGCGCGGGCCCATGTCGGGTGCAGTTGGAGGCGCTCTTTACAGACGGTTCCTTGGTGCGCAGCCTCCCGCTGAGTTTGACCGTCTCCGAAACGGGTTCGACGGCTTCAGCAGCGGTGCCGGTTGCTTTCGGGTATGAACGACGCTTGTTGGTTGACGGCGTGCGCGTGGTTGAATTGCCCGCGGCATTTGATGATGCACTTGATAGCGCCAGCTACGTGGTTGTGAATGCGCCAGTGCAAGCCACCATCATTGGTGGAGGGTCGGGGCCGTTTCGGGTCTTGCAGGTGGATCCGAATGCGAGTGGAAGTGAACCGCTCACGTTTCACGTCACAACGGCTTCGGGGACTTCAGCGGACGTCACGATTCAGTTGAACTACGCGGCGGCGGGTGCTTGTCCGAGTCCCACGAACTTCTGCACGGCACTTCCCAACTCGACGGGTGTACCGGCGGTCATTGGGTTTGAGGGCTCGACGCAATTGACTAGCAACGATTTGACCATTACGGCAACGAACGCCGTTCCCTTGCAGTTTGGACTCTTCTTCTACGGTGCCGGACAAGCCCAAGCTCCCTTGGGGGACGGCATGTTGTGCGTGTCCGGGGGTGGGGCCGGGATCTTCCGATTGCAGCCGGCTTCTTCATCCGACTTCTTCGGCGGGGCTTTCCGTGAGCTTGACTTGAACTCCTCGCAACAGGTCGCTGGTGCAGGAGCGATCGAGCCGGGCTCGACATGGTTCTTCCAGTACTGGTACCGAGACTCGGGGGGCCCGAGCGGATTCAATCTCTCTGACGGGCTTTCGGTAGAGTTTTGCCCATAGGTCAGGGGCGTTCGCGCTAGGGTACCCGCTACATGGGTTCTTGGAAGCGCACATACTGGGTCGTCTGGATCGCCAACTTCGTGACGGCGCTCGGGATGATGAGCTTCCTGGTCTTCTTCCCATCGCACCTGGCCAAGTTGGGGGTCGTGCAGGAGAAGATTCCTCTTTGGACGGGGATGATCTTTGGTGCGGCGCCGCTGGTGGCTTCCATCATGACTCCAATTTGGAGTGCCATCGGGGATCGCTACGGCAGGCGCTTGATGACGATCCGATCCATGTTGGCGATCACTGTTTTCGTGGGCGCCATGTCATTTGCAACGGAGCCCTGGCACCTGCTGCTCTTGCGCTTGGGCCAAGGGTGCTTCTCTGGTTTCATCGCCCCGAGCATTACGCTTGTGAGTGTCGTCGCACCTCCCGACCGGCAAGGATTTGTGGCGGGTTCATTGCAGACGGCCATGGCCTTGGGAGCCATCATCGGGCCCTTGTTGGGAGCATCCATCCTCCAAAGTCACGGGCTGGAAACCGTGTTCGTGGGCGTGGCCTGTGCGAGTTTCTGCGCGGCTCTGCTGGTTGGGCTCTTTGCCGAGGAGCGTGCGAGTGACCGCATCCCCGTCAAGAAAGGGGTCTCGCCCCTCGAAATCCTCCAGTCAAGCCTGCGTGATCTGGCGGATGTATGGGCCAACCCGCGCATGCGTAAGGCTCTGGTGCTCCTCTTTTGGATGCTCCTGGCCGTGGGAGCCACCAGCCCGCTGATGGAGATCTACGTGCGGGAATTGAGCGGCCCCGAGACCAACGTGACGCTCTGGACGGGAGCGCTGACGAGTGCCTTTGCAGCAACCAACCTGGTCGCGATGCCGGCCTGGGGTCATCTCGGGGATCGCCGAGGCCATGCCCCGGCATTGCGCCGCTGCGCGTTGCTGGCGTTGGGCGCGCTCGTCCTGAACGCCGCGGCGCTCAGTCTGTCCATGCTCTTTGTGGCCCGCATACTCTTGGCAGCATCCATGGCCGGCTCCTCCTCGCTTCCGTACGGCTTGGCAGCCCAGGAAGTGCCCGTAAACCGCCGCGGGGGTGCCATGGGGGCCGTTTTTAGTGCTCGGACCCTGGCCGTTGCTTGTTCGGCGATGGTGGGCGGGGCCTGCTTCCAGTGGGTTGGAATGCGCGGTCTGATACTCCTAGGGGCGATTCTCCTGGGGGTCATGCTGGTTCGCACCCGTGAGGCTAGCAGTCCAACTCCGCCAGGGGCAGATTGAGACAAATCCCGCTGGGACCATGCTTCCAGGATCAAAAAAACTTGACGCACGCCATGGGTCAGATATTCTTTTTCGCTCGAAACGGAACGCAGGCGGTACCCCCGTCCGCGTCGTTTTCGTATTTGAGCGAATTCCGAGGTCCTAGATGGGCCTCGTCCCACCACGACCCTTTTACCCGGCGCCGCCCTCTTAGTATGGGTGCTGGGTGAGCCTGCGTTCGAGCGCCTGTTATGACCTCAGCTCTAAAGACTCATTCTCCCCGCCTGTCCACGTCCAAGCCCGGACTCGACTCCCATCGCAACATCGGCATCATGGCCCACATTGATGCGGGCAAGACGACGGTGACCGAGCGGGTCCTGTTCCTTACCGAGAAGATTCACCGTACCGGTGAAGTCCATGATGGCGCGGCCACAATGGACTACCTCGAGGAGGAGCAGAAGCGCGGTATCACGATCGCCTCTGCGGCAACGAGTTGTGAATGGAACAACCATTCAATCAACATCATCGACACCCCCGGCCACGTGGACTTCACGGCCGAGGTGGAGCGTTCGTTGCGCGTGCTCGACGGCGCCATCGCTGTCTTCGATGCGGTCAGCGGTGTGGAAGCGCAATCTGAGACTGTCTGGCGCCAAGCCGACCGTTACGGTGTTCCGCGTATCTGCTTCATCAACAAGATGGACCGGGTTGGAGCCGACTTCCAAAAAGCGGTCGACTCGATCGTGGAGCGCCTGGGCGCGAACCCGGTTCCCGTGCAGCTGCCGGTCGGCGCCGAGAAGGAATTCTCGGGCGTGATCTGCCTTGTGCGCATGAAGCTCATCACCTTCGTGGATGACGACACGGGCCGTTCCTATGAGGAGACGGACATCCCGGCCGATATGCTTGAAGAAGCCGGCCTCCATCGTCACCAAATGCTGGAGTCGATTGCCGAGTACGATGATGAGATGCTCGACTTGTTCCTCGAGGACGAGCCGATCTCCGAGGACATGGTCTACAGGGCCCTCCGCGCCGCGACTCTGTCCATGTCGATCACGCCGGTGCTGGCTGGCTCGGCACTCAAGAACAAGGGTGTTCGATTCATGCTGGACGCCGTGATTGACCTGTTGCCCAGCCCGCTGGACGTCCCGCCCGTCGTAGGCTCGGA
>JBLIMI010000395.1:0-4421 GCA_047638655.1 Minisyncoccia bacterium
TGCAGCGGGTGCGTCCCATGGCGATTTCAGAAGCCACGGACACCAGGTACTCGGGGGGAGTCAAGCGATCGACTAGACCCAGTTTGAGAGCCTGTTTGGCGGCAAACAGGGTCCCCTTGAGGATCACATCCAAGGCTTTGGGAACGCCGATGCGGCGCGGGAGTCGCTGGGAACCACCCCATCCGGGCAGGATGCCAAGGCGGGTCTCGGGCAGACCGATGCGGCTGGAAGGATCGTCGGCGAGCACGATGCGCGAACATGCGAGGGAGAGTTCGAATGCTCCGCCGGGAACGGGGCCGCCAACCGCGGCAACCGTGCGCACGCCTCTCTTGGAGAGTGCTTCAATCTGGTTGTAGACCCCTTGCACTCCCGCTACAAAGCGCAGGGCAATGTTGGAATCCGTGAGTCCACCGATGGCGTCGATGTCGGCACCCGCCGCGAACGAGAGCGGGGCGCGCCCTGTGAAGACAACGCCCTTCAGATCCGGTGTGGAGGACAACTCCTCCAGCACTGCGGAGAGGTCGCGCACCAGGGGCACGTCGAGTACCGCCAAGCTGCGATGGGGCGGATCGAGCACCACCACGGCCAGGCCCGGCTCGGGGCGTTCGAGGCGAATGCAGGCACCGGGGGAGGGTGCGTTGTCCGGTTGAGGCAGGCCAGTGATATCGATCATGACGCCCTCCTTTCGAGAAGTACGGCGCCGCCTTGTCCACCGCCGATGCAGAGCGTGGCTAGGGTTAACTCGCAGTCCGACCGTTTCAGTTCGTGGGCGCTGCTGAGCAACAAGCGCGCGCCCGTGGCTCCCACCGGGTGGCCGAGCGCGATCGCTCCGCCGTTCCGATTGAGCTTGTCGGGATCGAGTGCACCCAGCGCAGCCGAGGCGCCGAAATTACGTTGCGCAAACTCTGGACTGGCAAAGGCTTTCTCGCAAGCCAACACCTGTGCGGCGAAGGCTTCATTGAGCTCGATGGCGCCCAAATCGCTCACTTGGCAACCGGAGGCGCGTAGAACTTTGTGCGTGGCGTGCACCGGGCCGAGGCCCATGCGGGCGGGATCGAGACCGGCCCAGGCCGTGGCGCGAATACGCGCGAGGGGAGTCAGCCCCATTTCGCGAGCGCGTTCGGCGGTGGAGATGATCAATATGCAGGCGCCATCAGTGATGCCACAGGAATTGCCCACGGTCACCGTGCCATCGGGCTTCACAAAGTAGGGCTTCATCTTGGCGAGAGCGGCGCTGCTCTGGCCGGGGCGGATGCCGTCGTCGTGTCGACGGGATCGCGCGCCACCCTTGGAGCCGAGGGGCAACCAGGGCAGAATTTCGTTCTCGAAGGTCCCGGCGTCGCGGGCGCTCTCGGCGCGGTTGTGGCTACGGCAAGCGTAGGCATCTTGATCTTCTCGGCTGATGTTGAATTCGCGTGCGAGTAGCTCTGCGGTTTCGCCCATCAGCATGCCGGCCACGGGGTCATTTAGGCCTTCCAGCAGAGCAATGCGTGGCTTCAAATCGGCTGGCCGAAAGGCGGACCAAACGCCGAGGGCTGCACCGAGGGTGCGCGTGCGCGCGAGCTTGCTGAAGAGTTTTGTCAGGCCCTTGCCCATGATCAGCGGGTAGCCGCTCATGACTTCCACGCCGCCGCAGAGATAGGCGCTGCCCTCTCCGGCCCGGATCGAGCTGATGGCACTGGTGACCGCCTCGATGCCGCTGGCGCAGTTGCGCGCAACGGTGCGCGCAGGGACATGTTCGGGAACTCCGGCGCGCAAGGCGATCACCCGGGCCACGTTGGCCTGGGTGGACGGTTGCCCCACGCAACCGATGATGACCTCGTCAAACTCGGAGCCGTCGAGGTTGTGGCGTGCGAAAATTTCGCGGGCAAGACCGGACGCCAGGTGACCAGGATCTTCCTCGGCAAAGGCGCCCCCGGCTTTCATTTGCGGCGTGCGCAGCCCGGCGGCGAGGACGATCTCCGTCTCGCCGGCCACGTATCTGTAACTAGTCATGGGGTGCCTTGAATGCGGCGGGAGGTTCCAGGAGCGTTGAAGTGGAGTCACCAGCGGGCATCGTCCCCATCAAATCGGGTCCAAAGGCACGATATCTCGCTCAGGATTTCACGATGCTCCATGGTCGTCGTGGACAAGTCCACACCGAATGCCTTGAATATCAAGATGTTGGGGGCCGCGCCTGGCTCTCACCCTTCCTCCCACGCCTCAACCCGAGTTTCCTTTGGACCTGATTCCTCGTTCCGACGTTTCCTTGAGCCTGCCCGGTCAGAGGGAGCAACGCCGACCGCGCACGGTGCTCGTGCTGGGTGGTGGTGGCATGCGTGGCATGGCACACATCGGCATTTTGAAAGCCTTGAAGACCCTCGGGATCGGCTACGACGCCATCGTCGGGACCAGCATCGGTTCCCTGGTGGGGGCCATGGCTGCGGCGGGGTACGAGATTGAAGAAATGGAAGAGACCGTCGCTCGGGTGCAAAAGGGGGACTACTTCCGGCTCAATTTCATCAAGTTGCTGCTGAAGGGCACCGGTGCACGATCCATGTACAAGGGGGAGACCTTTCGCGAGCGTTTGCGCGAAATCTTGCCCGAAGGCGGATTCAGAGACTTGCAAGTGCCGTTCTATTGCAACTCCGTGCGCCTCGAAACCGGAGGCAGCGTCTTCTTTGGAACTCCCGGATTCGATCATGTGTCCCTGGTGGATGCCGTCTACGGTTCCTGTGCATTGCCGGGTGTCTTTGAGCCCCTGGAGTTGGACGGAAACCACTACATGGACGGAGGCATCGTGGACGCGGTGCCCTTGCGTTTCGCCAAGACCCTGCGGCCGGAGCTGACCATCGCCGTCGACCTTTCGATCAAGTCGACCTACAAGACACCCAATTACCGCAGTCGTGTGCTGTCGACCTTGTACCGCTCCTTCGAAATTGTGGAGGAGGTGCTCGTGGAGCACGCCCTGCACATGCAGATGGATTACAAGACCGTCTTGATTCAGCCCAAGGTCGGGCACCTGGCGCGCTTTGACTTCGATGATGTTCGCAGCGTGGTCAAGATCGGTGAGGAGGAAGCCCTGCGCGTGCTGACCTCCAACGCGGCCACACGAAACCTGGTGTCGAGCACAGAGATCATTCCAGGCCTGAGCTGCCCCGTGCGGCCCCGGGACTACGTGAGCGTTCACATCGATCCTTCGCGCTGCATCGGTTGCGGGATGTGCGAAATGGTGTGCGAAACGGAGGCCTTTGCCGCTGGGGCCGAAAAAGCCTCCGTACGCAAATTGGCGAACTACGAGTGCACCCGAGATCACGCTTGTTCTCGCAATTGCCCCACCGGCGCCATCAGCTTGGGCAACCTGTAGTTCGCGCTTGTGATGGACCAAACGGGACAGCAAGGCGAATTCGTTGAACTGGGGGGGGGCAAACCCCAGCAACAGGAATTCGCTCAGGAGGCGCTCGACGCGGGCCTCAACATGCGCCCGCGCTCTGCTGCGCAGATCATCGACTTGGGCTCGGAGATCTTCCTGAGCCGCCTCGTGGCCTGTATCGGTGTGTGCAGCTTGCTCTGGTTTCCTGTTCGAGTGTTGATGCCCGGGTTCGTGTCCATGACTTCGGGCGCACCGGGTACCCAGGACCCCGGAGACATCTGGGGCATGATGTGGTACGTGTTTGGATTGTTTGCTGGCCAGCAATTGGTCAACGTCTTGTGCGTGAGCGCCGTGACAGTGATCGTCTACGGAGAACTCGTCGGCAAGCCCGTGGGGGCCAAAGAAGCCTTGCTCTTGACCTTCCGACGGTTGCCCGGGTTGGTGAGCCTGTTCCTAGTGACCATTCTGATTCTGAGCGTTGGTCTGGGCATGATCTTGATGCTCAGTTTGCTCTGCCCCTTCCTGCTCCTGGCGGGGATTGCCTACTACGTCTTCTTTAGCTGGCGCTTCTCGGTTGGAGCTTCGGCGCTTGTGCTAGAAGAACTCAGTGTGACCCAAGCCTTGAGACGTAGTTGGGCTCTGACGCCTGGTAGTCTCTTGCGCTGGATGGCGGTGATGGTCTTGACCTTACTGCTCGTCATGGGGTTTGCCGGGTTGATGCAGTTGGGCGATAATTACGAATTGCGAGAAAGCCTGATCACGAGTCTCGGTGTCTCGCCCTTGTTGTTCCACGCCGTGTTTGTGGTCATCTCATGCGTCGCTTCGGGCATTTCGACGGCCTTCTTTTCAAGCGCGATGACGGCTTACTACCTGGATACGCGCGTGCGCTCCGAGGGTTTTGATCTCAGCATGCGCCTCGAACGCCAAAAGGCCGTGGCGGGCGCCTCCTCCGCCGGGGCGCGATGATTCCCCAGCCCGTGCTCTGTAGACTCCAGGGCATCCCTGCCGATGAAGTGCAGGGAGTGGTGCGCGACGTGCTTGCGGCTCCCGAGTACCAGCCCCTTCAAGA
>JBLIMI010000396.1:0-4420 GCA_047638655.1 Minisyncoccia bacterium
GCCACTTGTCCGCCGGAGCACAAAGCCTTGTTCGCGGCTCAAGCGCTGGAGTTGATGCCCAAACTCCCCCCGGCCAGTCCCTTGATTCCGCGCTTGATCCCCATCATCGGGCACTTTGCGGAACTCGATCCAAACAATGAAGCAGGCAACCTGGCGCGCGCTCTGCGTGTGCTACTGCCGAGCGGTTACGCCACGGAGGAACAGTTGGCATTGGGCCGCAAACTCGACCCCAAGAACGAAACGGGCATCCTGGAGTTGACGGTCTTGGCAGAGTTGTACCAAGCCGATAGCGACCGAGAGACTCGGCACGTGGCCAAGGCCATTTGCGCCTTGGACTTGTTGGGGCCCATCCAAGAGGAGCGCGCGGCTCGCTTGCTTTACACCAACGGCGCCATCTGGACGGACAAGGTCTTGCGCGACACGCCACGCGCCAAGAAACTCGCCGCCAAGGCCAAGCCCTACGTGGTGCGCCATCCTCGCCTGATGGCCGAGGTGCGGCGGATCCTCGCCAAGTAGATGTCGGACCCTGCTTGGAAGTACCCCAATCCGCGAGGCCTGTTGGTCGACCTGGATGGAACCCTGTACTCGGCCAAGCCCCTAAAGCTGGTCATGGGGCTCGAATTGCTGCTCACGGGATTGCCCAAGCTGCAAAAGATTCGGGCCTTCCGCAAGGAACACGAAGCCCTGCGCGAGTCCGCTGAGGATTGCGCCGGGGATCCCTTTGCGCGCCAGCTTCAAAATGCTGCGCAGAAGCTCGGGTGTTCTTGCGCTGAACTGGAAAGCGTGGTTCGTCACTGGATGGTGGACCGCCCCTGCCGCTGGCTGCGTTTCTTTCGCAACACTGAGCTGCTTGAGGAACTCGCGAATTTTCGGCTGGCGGGTGGACGTTGCGCGTTGGTCAGCGACTATCCAGCACGTAAGAAATTGGTGGCCTTGAACGCTCTACAACTGTTCGACGAGGTGCTGGCCAACGGCGAACCCGGCGGCCCCACCCATCTCAAACCGAACCCCGCGGGTTATCTGGAGGCCGCCCGACGCCTGGGGGTGCTCGCTAGCGAATGCCTGGTCATCGGCGACCGTCCGGACGCGGATGGGCTTGCAGCCGAGCGGGCTGGCATGGCCTACCGTAAGGTATAGCCCCCAAGTTTCCCGCTGCCGTATGCTAGTGCCCATGCTCCAACTCGCCCTATGCACCCTGCTCTGGCTCCCCGCTCCCCACTCCCTCGCTGGCAGCGCCCAGCCCGGGAAATTGGCGCAGCCCCAGGACACCTACACGGACGAGCAGGTGCTCAAAGCCTGGGAAGCCCTGGACGATCCAACCCAAGAAGAGATCTCGGAGTGGTTTCGCGCGGAAGTGGTCTGGCTGGATACCTTCCAGAATTCCCTGATCAAGTTTGTGCTCGACGGCCAAACCCAGGACGCGGGCACGTGGCCACTACTTGAAGATGCGCCGTACTACGATCCGGAGGAGCACGCGCCGGCGCAACCCATCCGTCGCACGGCACTGTCCTCTACGAGTGCGGCCGTGAAGAAGAAACGCAAGGAGTTCTTCTTTCGAGTGCCAGAGCGCAAGCTCGACAGTGCCTGGGTGTACGACTACGCCAGTCGTGAATTGAAACGGGTCCAAAAGCTCGCTGATCCCGACCGCATCTTTCGCAATGGCCTAAATGGCTTCCCGCCGGACCATGATTTGGCCGAGGCCTTGATCGAAAAATTCCTCGACAGTGGAGACGAGCAGGAACGAGCAGTCGCCTTCGGCCATGCCTACACCGACCGACGCGGCAAGGTCTTCACCGGCCTGACTCTCTACGACGCTTGGTCTTCCGGCGCCCGAATGGAGATGCCTGACGTGGACAACCTGGGCATCGTCCACGAACTCACGAAGGACTGGAAGTCCTTTAAGGCTCCGGTATCGGAAAGCAAGCAAGAGAAGCTCTACGACCGCGTGGGAGAACTCTTCGCGCCTCTGCACCAGCACCGTGGACTGCGCTACGCCTTGGCCATGTGTTTCTTGAGTGGCTACCCTGCCATGCGTGATGGCTACAGCGCCAATCTCGACCGCTTGCACGCGCTCTGGGACGAACACGAGAGCAGCCCGAAGGATGTCAAGGATGCGCTCCCCAAGAGTAAGATGTGGAAGAAGTTCTTGGAGAGTTGGATCAAGACTGTGGATCGCAAGAAGGCCATCGCGAAGGCCGGCGTACTGCGCCGAGACACCCTCCACAACGATGGCTTGCGCGTCCGCCAGAAGCTCGTGAACATCATGCTGCAGGCGGGCTTCCTGGGCGACAACTGAGAGGTTCTCAGTTCAGCTGGGCGTTGCCCCAGAGTCCCCAAAGGACCAAGTGCAAGACCACGATGCTCCAGTACACGAGGCGAAAGGATCGCTTCTGAGTCTTGTGGCGAAAGACTCGCTGAGCCACCCAGGCCCCGGGCCATCCTCCGGCCAGTTCCCACAGGTGCAGTACGCTTTCTGGAACGCGGCGCTTGCCGAGTCGTGCCTTGCGCTTGTCGTTCCCATAGAGGGCGAACGTCAGCAGACTGTTCACCGCATAGACTCCCGCGATCCAATTCATTGCGCAGTCTTCCGGGCGCAGATGTGTTCTGCCGCCACTTGCGC
Organism: Minisyncoccia bacterium; assembly: GCA_047638655.1. Classification (GTDB taxonomy): domain Bacteria; phylum Planctomycetota; class UBA1135; order UBA1135; genus JABACD01. The sequence goes on from JBLIMI010000396.1 coordinate 2,621, forward strand.
CGTGGCAAAGGCGGACTGAAAGTTGAATCCACCAATGGGGCCCTGCACGTCGAGCAATTCGCCGATGACGTAAAGCCCGGGGTGCTTCTTGACCTCAAGCGTGTGCGGGTTTAATTCGTTCAGTTGTAGACCTCCCCCGGTCACTTCCGCCTGGTCGTAACCCAGGGTCCCATCGATTTCAACCTTCAAGCCCTTGAAGGCTTCCACCAACGCATGCCGTTGAGCTTTAGTGACGCTTGCGATGGGCGGGTTGGGTTCAATGCCCGCCTGAGAGCAGACGGCGTCCACGATGCGCCGCGGGAATTGTGCGCCCAGGGCTCGCGCAAGGCGCGGTGAACCACTGGCACGTGAAGCCTCGATCAGTTCGGCACGCAACTGATCCCTCGATGTGGACGCGCAGAGATCGATGGCAAGCAAGAAGCTGGGCGCCCGGTTGTCGAACTGTGCTTGCTCCAGGGCGCGCGCGACCATGCCGGAGACATCCATGGCCGCCGGTCCCGAAAGTCCCTTGTGGGTGAAGATGACCGGGCGGCGGCGGCGCATGACCTCCTTGCCCTTGTCGTCCAGAAGGCGCACCTCCGCATCCTGGATGGCAATGCCGGAGAGTTCCTGGACCCATGTTTCATCGCTCCGCAAGGGAACGAGGGCGGGCACGGGAGCCACCAAGTTCAAGTCCAGACTTTGCAGCCAGGCGTATCCATCCCCGCAGGTTCCGGTGCTGGCATAACTCTTGCCACCTACCGCAAGCACCAAGGTCGCGCATTGCAAGCGCTCGCCATTCACGAGTTGCAGGGCGTACTCCCCGTTCGCTTCCTTTTGCACAGACTCCAGCGCGCATTCCAATCGGATCTCGACCCCACTCTCGCGGGCTTCGTGTTCAAGAGCATCGCGCACATCTTTCGCTTTCTGGCTCTCGGGAAAGATCTTCTCAAGGGGGGCCTGCACGCAAGGAACGCCCCAACTCTCAAAGGCGTCCACCACATCCTGCGGGCTGAGCATTCGCAAAGAAGGTCGCAAGAAACGCGCCCCTTGCACACCGTACAGTTGGCCTGCTGCTTCGGAACCCAGGGTCGTGGTCAAGTTGCAGCGACTGCCACCACTGGCCAGGATTTTGGTTCCTGTGCGCTTGGTCTTTTCTAGCAGCAAGACCCGCGCACCACGGCGCGCACAAACGATGGCGGCCCACAGTCCCGCTGCCCCAGCGCCCACGATCACGACTTGTTCGGTGTTGTGCGTTTCCATCAACCCCCAGAGAGCGCCTTCTCCCAGGCCGCTAGTTCTTCGGGGGAGTGAGGGCTTTTCGGGGGCGTGTCGTCGTTGAGATCGTTCAGGTAACCTTCCGGCAATCGCACCCGTTGCTTGCCGTTGCGTTTGGCGCGATTGACGCGCAATACATGCATGGGGAAGGGCGTTTCGGGGTCCACCTCCGCCAGCACCACACGCATTTCAGAGAGATCATTCATGCGCGCTAAACGCCCACGGATGGCCGCCGATCCCTGAAAGCCTTTGGTGTACCACGAGCACCACTTGCGCATTTGCCAGACACCGTGATCGGGTCCAAAGACGTTCACCAGGGCCTCCGCATGCGTTTCCATGACTTTGCAAATCTCACCAAAGCGCGGGGGGCGTGGGGCTTCACGGCCTTCGAAGACCTCGAACAGTTCCTCGAATAACCAAGGACGACCCAGGCAGCCGCGGCCCACGACCACTCCGTCGCAACCGGTTTGACGCATCATGCGCAGGGCGTCCCAGGCTTCCCACAGATCTCCATTGCCGAGCACGGGGATTTGCACCCTGGAT
>JBLIMI010000397.1:0-4406 GCA_047638655.1 Minisyncoccia bacterium
CACAACGTCGGTTTCCACGTGCTTGATCACTTGGCGCTTCACGAAGGCCTGCTCTTTCAGACTGCAAGGAACTTGGAATCGGCCCTTGAGGGTGCGTCTTCCGAGCACGGTGAACCAGGAGCGGCTTACGGCGGCTCGAGGAAGTTCCGCTTCGCGCGAGACTTCGATGGAGACGCGTTGCTCGTAAAGCCCAGCACCTTCATGAACCGTTCCGGGGAGGTCGTTGCTCCACTCGTCGAATGGGCGGGGGTGGCACCGGAGAGGATCCTCGTTGTTTACGACGACCTCGACCTCGATCCTGGGCGTTTGCGCCTCAGACCCCATGGCGGGGCCGGAGGGCAAAACGGCATGCGGTCGATTATTGATCGTCTCGGAAGTGATCGCTTCCCACGTTTGCGCGTGGGAATCGGGCGCCCGAGAACCGACGCGGCGCGTCACGTACTCGAACCGTTTTCGGAAGCGGAGAAAGTTGAGATGGAGATCACAATCGCGGAAGCGAGTGAAGCTCTTCTGGACTGGATCGCCAACGGAGACATCGAAGGGTGCATGACGCGGTTCCATAGCCGCTGGAACCAGAGTGCTGGCTAGCGATTGCGCTGCTGTGCTCTCAACTTTTCATAGACCCCAAGGAGACAACTTACTTTGGCACAAATTTACGAAGGCATGTTCCTGATCGACAATGCCGTGGTCCGCGAAAGCTGGGACACGGCCAAGAAGATCGTTACCGGAATACTTGAAAAACACGGAGCGACGATCCTTTCGGCACGTCGCTGGGATGAACGACATCTTTCTTACCCGATCAAGGGCAAGAACCGCGCGACGTTCCTGCTCACCTACTACAGCATCCCTGGCGATGAGATCCCGGCTATGCGCCGCGACTTCGAGCTGACGGAATCCGTCCTACGGAGCCTTGAGCTCTGCGTCGACGCCATTCCGGAATCGGAAGCTGAATTCGTCACTGCAGAGGGCGCAGAGGACTTCAAAGTCCCGACTCCCCCGGACGACGACCACGTGGACTACGTCGAGGAAGTCGACACGGACTATGGCGATCGCCCTAGGCGCGATGACGACCGCAACGCGGATTCCATACCGGACTTTGACGTAGCGGCCGACGAGACTGCTGGCTCCAAGAGTGCCGGCGCTGCTGGCTCCAAGAGTGAAGAATCAACCAAAGAAACGGTCGAGGCGACCGAGGAGAACTAATCATGGCATTTGGACGCAAGAGACGCCGTGCTGGTCGTGGCCTAGTCAAGTTGGGAAAGAAGACGGACGTCGCTCACCCCATCGACTACAAGGACACAGACCACCTCAAGAAATTCATTACTCCTCAAGGGCAAATTCAGGGGCGCCGTCGCACGGGCTTCTGCGCGCAAACCCAGCGTAAGCTCAAGATGGAAATCAAACGTGCCCGTCAGGTCGCGCTGTTGCCCTTCGTGGGCTGATCCCGAGAGGAAATTCCAATGCAAGAAACAGAGATTCTCCTCAGGGAGCACGTCAAGCACCTCGGTCGTTGCGGCGACATCGTGCGCGTCAAGCCCGGTTATGCCCGCAACTACTTGATCCCCAAGGGGATTGGTATTCAGGCAACCGAGGACAACAAGAATGCGATGGCCCGCCGTCGTACCCGTCTCGACGCTGAAGAAGAGGCGTTGTTCGCCGAATTCGACAAGCGCATCGCAGACTTTGCCAAGATCCGTCTCGTGAGCACCCAACGCACAGACGACCACGGTCGCCTGTACGGATCGGTGAGCCCGATGATGATTGTGGGCCTGCTGGATGAAGCGGGCGAGAAGATTGACGAGAAGGACGTACGTCTGGCAAGTCCCATCAAGACGGTGGGTACGCACGAGGTGATCATTCACCTGCATGCGGAGCGCTCGGGAGTCGTCAGCCTCGAGGTCAAAGCCGAGGGCGCCGATGAAGCGGCCGCCGAGGAAGAGACCGCTACAGAGGAAGGCGTTGCCGAAGAGGCCACCGAGTAATTTTAGACATGGGCCCCAAGGGGCTCTGACAGTCATTCAAGAGCGCTCTGCAATCGCAGGGCGCTCTTTTTGTTGCCCCGGAGGCCTTTGGCCTGCGATTGTTCCCCTGGGTCCTAATGAACCCTTTGCGGGACTCATCCGTCGCGGTCGTTTCTTCCGCCGGGGTGGATCTGTATCCTGTGGCCACCGCTAGCGCGGTCAGCCCACATGGAATCAGAAAATGTCATCGGCCGCGTGCCGCCCCACAACGACGAGGCCGAAAAGGCCGTGCTCGGGTCGTTGTTGATCGATCCTGGCCGCATCACTGATGTGGTCGACTTGCTGCGTCCTGAGGACTTTTATAGTCGACGGCACGGCCTGATCTACGAAGCGCTGCAGCATCTAGCAGACCGTGGAGAGCCCATCGACTTCATCAGTGTGGGAGAGCGCTTGCTGGCCCGCGAAGCGCTTGAGAAGTCTGGCGGCCGCGCCTACCTGCTCGAGTTGACCAGTTCGGTTTCTTCGTCGGCGCACCTCAAACACCACGGCACGATCGTCAATCAGACCGCGAGCCTGCGGCGTTTGATCACCGAGGCCACGGACATCGTTCAGAACGCTTACGCCACCCGGCCCGACGGCAACAACGTCAGGGAATTGATCGACCAGAGCGAGCACTCGATCTTCAAGATCAGCGACGAGCGTAGCTCCACGGAAGCGGACCCCATCTCGGCTGTCTTGCAGGAGACCATGAAGCGCATCGATTCCGCTTCCCACCGCGGTGGGTTGGTGGGTCTCACCAGTGGCTTCTACGACCTGGACGACATGACTTCCGGTTGGGGAGGCGGGCAATTGATCATCATTGCCGCCCGCCCGGCCATGGGCAAGACGGCGCTCGTGCTCAACATGATGGACTACGCTGCCGCCAGCAATCCCGAGTGGATGGAAGACGGCCCTCCGGTCATCCTGTTCTTCAGTTTGGAGATGGGCAAGCAGTCCGTGGTCAGCCGAATGCTCTGCACTCGGGCCAAGGTGGATTCACACAAGTTGAAGACTGGGCACATCCCGCCGGATGACTATGCGGAGTTGGCCCGTGCAGCTGATGAATTGAGCGGCTTGCGGCTCTTCATTGATGACACGCCCGGGGTTTCCGTGATGTCCATGCGCAGTCGTGCGCGGCGCATCAAGAAACAGAACGGTGGTCTGCACTTGATCGTTGTGGATTACTTGCAGCTCATGACCCACCCCAAGGCGGAGAGCCGGCAATTGGAGATCAGCGCGATCTCGCGTTCCTTGAAAGAACTCTCGCGGGAGCTGGATTGTCCCGTGATCGCCCTTTCTCAATTGTCCCGAGCGGTGGAATCCCGCGAGGACAAGCGGCCCTTGCTCTCTGACCTTCGGGAGTCCGGCTCGATCGAGCAGGACGCCGACGTGGTCATGATGCTTTACCGTCCCGAGTACTACAATCCGACCGAGGAGAACCGAGGGATGGCTGAACTCATCATCGGTAAGCAGCGAAACGGGCCTACGGGCGCAGTCAAGTTGCAGTTCATCGGCAACATGATGCGCTTCGAGAACAGAGTGCCCTCGGTGGCCGAACCCATCGCTCCCTGAGGGGCAAGCCGGAACGAATCCTTGACCACTTTGATCGACTTGCGGCGTCCCCTAGCGCACATTCTCTACGGGCTCTTGGTTTGCGCTTGGATGGCACCTTGCGGCGCGTTCGCCTCGCAAGTGGCAGCGGGTCCATCCCAGGATCCCTGGGAAAACCGCACCATTCTCTTGCTCGAGGTCGAGGGGGAGAACCGTTACTCAGAGGATCGTCTGCGGGCGGCGCTTGGCGTGCAGGTGGGCCAGAGTTACTCCGCCGTCAAAGTCGAGCGTGGCATCGACTACCTGTGGAGTCTGTTCCAGGTTCGCGCGCGGCTCTCCGGCCGACTCTCCGAAGAGGGGCTCGAACTCGTGCTGAAGGTGGTGGAGTTGCCCTCCGATCTGGAGCCGCGTTTCATCGGCTACGATGAGATCAATCTCGAAGAGATTCTGGAGTGGGCGCAACTGCAGGACAATCGCGAGCTGTACTTCCACCAAGTCCCCCGGGTCACTGGGCGATTGCTAGACGGTTACCATCAGGAAGGTCACTTCTTCGCGGAAGTGGATGCGGTGATTCGTGATCCCCAGGAAGGGGATGACCCTGACGCACCCGGGGATGTCATCTTTGAGATCGTCGAGGGGCCCCAAGTCAACGTGACCGACGTGGTCATCCACGGCAACACGAGCTTGCCCGAGACCGGCTCCCTCTTCTGGAGCGATGGACTCAAGCACCTGTCGCAGAACGTGACCAAGGGGCCTTCGCTTTTCGATTGGAACGGCGCGGAGTACATCGATGAGGACCTGCGTTCGGACCTAGTGGCCATGCGCAACGTGTACCGTGAGCGCGGTTACCTGAAT
>JBLIMI010000398.1:0-4400 GCA_047638655.1 Minisyncoccia bacterium
AGATCGGCGCTGACAGGGGGAAGCTTCGCCCCAAAGTACCCTTCTGAATGGACTTACTGGTGACTTACCAGTCTTGGGAAAGGGCTTAGCACGGCTCATACACTTCCCCTCCATACGTGGGCGCCGAGTGGCCCTCGCGGGTGCAGAAGCAAACGACCGGTGCCAGTAACCAACCATTTTGCCCCTTTTCCAGATTCCTCCGTTCGGCGGGGTATTTACCCCGGCTTGTCCCCATCGTGCCTCAACCGTCCCACAGAGAAATGCATCCGCTCCTCATGGAGCCGGGTTACTGGCGCTCGCGCTTAGAGGTCCAGCGGGCCACTCGACCCTTTTTGCTCATCACCCCCCGGCCGGATCTGTCCACCGGGGGTTGTGAAATTCAAGAGATTAGGTTCCAGGCCCACGACGGAGTTCGATTATGGGGTTTGATGGGACGTTGCTCCCTATTTAGAAGCGAGCAGCCCGCCGTACTCCGGATTGTTGGCGCATGTCAATTACCCGCTGTCGACGTTGCTTCTGTCCAACAAGGGAACACCGAATTCGTCATTCAGGTGCCGGCCGGAAGGAAACTAGAGGACCGAGTGCTCGACGCCTTGCGTCTGGCGGAGTTGGCGGCCAACTTCGAGCAAGTGGACCCTTCTCGGGTGGGCTTTGCTGCTGGTGAGCCATCCATGGCTCCCGATGAGGTCCTGATTGCAATCAAGCTACGGCTTGGTGGCCTGGCCTAGTCGATCGTAGGAGGTAAGAGCCCATTTGGGTCCATCCCTCCGCCTGTATACCGCTGCGTATAATACCCGGCGGTATCCTACTTGGCGACTAGTACCCTCCCCCGCTCGCCGCACCGCCAGAGACGATGGCTACCGAGGCCGAAGCACCGATGCGCGTGGCACCAGCCTTAATCATCGCCTGAGCACCGGCCGTGTCGCGCACACCCCCGGAAGCCTTGACCCCCATAGCCGGTCCCACGGTTCGCCGCATCAGAGCGATGTCCTCCAGGGTGGCACCGCCTGAAGAGAAGCCGGTGGAGGTCTTGACGTAGTCAGCCCCTGCTCGCTTTGCGATGACGCAGGCCCGGACTTTTTCCTCGTCCGTTAATAGACAGGTCTCGAGGATCACTTTTAGCCGCGCCCCAAGGCGGTGACAAACTTCCGCCAGGCCCGAGATGTCTCGTTCGACTAGCTCGTCGCGGCCTGACTTCAAGGCACCGACGTTGAGGACCATGTCGATTTCGCAGGCTCCGTTTTCGATGGATCGGCGGGCCTCGTAGGCCTTCACCTCGGGCGTGCAAGCTCCCAGCGGAAAACCAACCACGGTGCAAACCAGGACCCCCGAGCCCTGCAAAATCTCTGCACAGCGCTGAACCCAGGTCCCATTCACGCAAACACTCGCGAAGCGATTGCGAATCGCTTCCTCGCACAGTTCGTCCACCTGTTCGGCGGTCGCATCGGGCTTGAGCAAGGTGTGATCGATCTTGGCCCCGAGACTGGATAGTTCAGCGGCGTTGCCGCTTCGCACGGCCACTCGACATGCACCCGCCTCCAAAACGCTGCGCACCGTCTCTGGGCAAACCTGTATATGAATGGATGTGCAGGCCAGAGCACCGAGCTCCGTCGAGTCGAGGCCGCGCTCCACGAGTTGGGTAGCGATCTCGGTCAATATGCTCTCCAAGCGAGCTTCATCAATGGCAGCGTTGCGCATGCTTTGGGCGTTTAGGGCCGGAACTCCGGCTCAATGGGACTTCTTTCAGGTCGCGCCTGTTTCAGGCAAAACACGACGCAGTGGATGATTTTGAGCCGTGTACTTGGACTCGATGGCGAGGATCTTGTCCACGCGTCGGGCGTGACGGGGCGCTCCCTCCGGAGTGGACAGGAACGCCACGAGGATGCGGCGACAGGCGTCCGAGCCAAGCATGGGACCGCCCAGGCTCAGCACGTTGGCAAAATTGTGCTCGCGGGCGTTCTTGGCAGTCTTCTCGTCGTAGCACATAGCGGCCCTGGCTCCGGGAACCTTGTTGGCCGCCATGGCCGATCCGATTCCTGCTCCATCCACGCACACGCCGAAGTGAGCCTCCCCGCGAGCGACCGCCGAGGCCACCGCAGCAGCGAAGTCGGGATAGTCCACTGCATCCGTACCATGTGTTCCTAGGTCCAGGGGTTGGTGGCCCAGTTGACGCAGCCAACCTTTGATCTCCTCTTTGATCGGGTAACCCCCGTGGTCCGCGCCAATCGCCACTCTGAGGGATCCAGACTGGGAGGTGGATTCCGCACGCCACTCGATGCCCCGATTCCAGGCTTCTTCTTCGGCCAGCGCGGTCATCCGGGCTCCAGCGGGCAAAACAAAATGTCCTCCAGGGGGCGTGCCGGCCAAGTCTTCCGCCGTAATCAGCGTGGACGGGGCGGCGTCAGCCACCTCGCGCAGCGTATCCGTTGCACCTGCGGTCCCGCTTTCCTTGAGCCCGACCTCCACGTGCACACCCCTGGACCTTTGGCCAGGAGAAACTGCGCTGCCCTGATTCAAGGCGCGTTGTGCGACCTTGCGGACGATCGATTGCAAGCGGGCGGGGTTCATAGCCGGGAGAGTCTACCGTGTTCTGCCCAAGTGATCGCGAGCAGCTCCCATTCCACACTCGGAGCGCCGCTGCCCAGGCGCTAGAATCGACCCATGGGGAGTGAATCATCTGCAGAGACCGTGTTCCTTGGCTGGGAAGAAATGCCGCTCGTGGTGGCGACCCGTTGGTTGCTCAAACACAAGGGCAGCGACCTATCCCAGGTCGTTGTAGCCCTGCCGGGGGCGCGTAGCGGCCGACTCCTGCTGGATTGCCTGGCCCGCGAAGCGGGCAAAGCGTTACGCCCACCCGAGATCGTGACGGCGGGCGCTTTGAGCGATTTCTTGCTCGAGCTGGATGGCACGCCCGCGGGACGCTTGTCACGCACGTTGGCCTGGGCAAGAGCACTGCGCACGCTGGATGCTCGGCAGTTGCGACGCATCGTGGCACGCCCACCCGAGGACGATGATTTCTCGGCTTGGTGGCGGCTGGCCGAAGAGGTACGTAGCTTGTTCGGGGAGATGGCCGCCGAGGGTCTGGAATTCAGCGCCGTCGCCAGCGACCCGACTCTGCTCGACCAGGGCGTTTCTCGGGAAGGCGAGCGCCAACGCTGGCACGCGTTGGCGGCTGCACAAAAGGAGATGAGCAAACTGCTTGCGGCTGCTGACCTGGTCGATCCGCACTTGGGCCGTTGGCAAGCAATCGAAAACGAGAACCAAGCCAAAGTCTCGCAGATCGTCTTGATCGGAGTCGTCGAAGCAAGCGCCCTCTTGCGGCGCGCCATCGAGTTGAGTTCAGCGTCCTGCACGGCGCTGGTGTTCGCCCCGAATGGCCTGGCTCAAACATTCGACAACCTGGGTTGCTTGATCGCTTCGGAATGGTCCGAGCAATCCTGCTCCTGTTCCGCTGAGCAATGGAAAGTGGTGGACAGCCCCGCCGATCAGGCACAAGCCGCAAGGGATGAAATTGCCCAGTGGCAAGGCGCCTTCAGCGCCGAACAAATCTCCATCGGCTTGGGAAACCCCGAAGCAGGCCCGTTTGTCAAACGCGCCTTGAGCAATGAGCGCATCGTAGTGCGCGACGCCGCCGGAGAGACCCTCAAGAACTCGAGCCCTGCGAGGTTGCTCGTTGCACTCGGGCGTTTCTTGGACTCCGAACGCTTCCTCGACTTCACGGGGCTCTTGCGGCATGTGGACTACGAACATTGCCTGCGCTCCACTCTCGGCAACATCGACCCGGTCGCCACTGCCGACACCTACTTTACCAAGCACCTCCCCGATCGTATCAATGGCGAGTGGCTCGCCAAGAAGGGCGACAAGCGAGACGAAGAGGTTCGCAACAAGATCGCTTCCGTCTGGAAGTCGAGTGAGGCCCTGCTCGCCGGTCTTCGAGGAACGGGGAAGGTGCCGACGATGCAAGCTGTAGCCGGTATACGGACCTTCCTTGAGACACTCTACGATGGCCGTTCGTTTGACTTGAATGAGGACGCTGGGAGACGAAGTTTCAGCGCCTTGGAACAAATCGGTAAGCACCTCTCCGAGATCGAGTCACTGCCCGCTCAATTCCTCGACGACTGCACCATTGCCGAAGCCTTGGCGCTACTCGAGAGATTGCTGCAAGGCAGCTACCTTCCCCCCGTGGCGGCGCAGGAAGGCGAGGCGACGATCGAGATGTTGGGCTGGCTCGAACTCTCCCTCGACAACGCGCCTGCACTGGTCGTACTCGGTTTCGAAGATGGCCACGTGCCCGAGTCCGTGCGAGGCGACGCGTACTTGCCGAATAGCCTGCGCAAGAGCTTGGGAATCCTGGACGACGAACAACGCTTGGCCCGCGACATCTACGCCAGCGAGTTGCT
>JBLIMI010000399.1:0-4389 GCA_047638655.1 Minisyncoccia bacterium
AATGTGCCCGGCCTGTTCTACTACGGTGCGGGTCAGGCGTCTCTGCCCCTCGGTGACGGCGTGCGCTGCGTCGATGCCGCTGGCATCGGTATCTTCCGCTTGCAGCCTGCACTTGTCAGCAGCAACTTCGGGGATGCCAGTCGTGCGCTGGACCTGAATCAGGCACCCGCCAACAGCGGACCCGGAATGATTTCAGCCGGAGACACTTGGTACTTCCAGTACTGGTACCGCGACGTGGCGGCCGCTGGCGCAGGGTTCAACCTCTCGGACGGATTGAGCGTCACCTTCTGCCCGTAGGCGACTCCTCAATCACAAGCAGAGAGCGTTTGGCCGGGAAACCTGGCCAAACGCTCTCTATTCTTGGTGGGGCGAAAAGTGCGCTCCGGCTTACTCCACATACGGGTACTTGCGCGCGGGGAAGTCGTGTTCCTGGCGCAGCTTCTTGTAGCCAGGTTTGATCTTCTCGAAGATGATTCGCACGCGATTCTCGTGCTGCGTAAACGCGGACTTCATGCCATTGATGGTGATCTTCTCTAGGTCGTTGAAGGTCAGCCCGTACTGCTTGACCGCGATCTCGAACTCCTTGGACATGGTCGTGTTGCTCATCAAGCGATTGTCCGTATTCAAAGTCACCCGGTAGCCCTTCGACCAGAAGTAGGGGAAGGGGTGGTCCTCGAGGGACTTGGCGGCGCCCGTGTGCACGTTGCTTGAGAGGCAAATCTCGAGGGGCACGCGGTGGTCGAGAATGTACTGAGCCAGGGCGCCCACCCGGATCACTTTGCGATCGTAGACGACGATGTCTTCGAGCAACCTGACCCCGTGTCCGATGCGATGGGCTCCGCAGTACTGCAACGCTTGCCAGATGCTCTCCGGTCCAAAACTCTCCCCGGCGTGGATCGTGATGTTGAAGTTCAAGCGCTTCGCAAGCTGAAAAGCGGACACGTGGTGGTTGGCCGGGTGGCCCGCCTCTTCACCCGCGAGGTCGAAGCCCACACAGCCATGGTTGGCGTAAGAGACCGCCAATTCCGCGATGCGTTCCGAGAATTCCGCTTCCTCGTGACGCATGGCGCACACGATCAATCCAAAGTCCACGTCGAACTCGTTTTGCCCACGTTTGAGGCCGCGCAGCACAGCGGTCATCACCGCGTCCAGGCCCAGGCCCTTTTGCACGTGGAAGTGGGGGGCAAAGCGCACCTCGGCGTAGACCACATTGTCCTGCGCCATGTCCTCGATGAACTCGTAAGCCACCCGCTCGAGGGCCGACGTGGTCTGCATGACGGCAATCGTGTGGCGGAACCCCTCGAGATATTCGGGCAAGCTGCCCCGGTCAGCACCGGCAAAAAACCAGGCCCCAAGGGCTTCTGGGTCCTTCTCGGGCAGGCCGTCGTAACCGATCTCTGCGGCGAGATCGAGCACGGTTTGCGGGCGCAGACCCCCGTCTAGGTGCTCGTGCAGGAGCACCTTGGGAAGGGACTGAATGATTTCGAAGCTCGGTTGCTTGGCACTTTCCATGGGGGAATCTAGTCTCCCATCCCCAGGAGATCACGGTCAAAGTCGGAGGGAGTGCGGATTGCACCAATCTCCCGGGCTGCTATCCTCCCGGCCTTGCACCAGCCAAGCTGGCCTCGACCCACCCTTACAAGTCACGAGCCGTGTCCGATTTTTCTTCCAGCGAAGTGCGCGTGCGCATCGCCCCCAGCCCCACGGGCGCCATTCATCTGGGTCTCGCTCGGACGACTCTCTTCAACTGGGCGTTTGCCCGCCACCACGGCGGCAAGCTCGTGCTGCGCATCGAGGACACGGACCGCGAACGCTCGACCGCAGAGTCCGAAGCTCAAATTTCGGATGGGTTGCGCTGGCTCGGGATGGACTGGGACGAGGGTCCGGAAGTGGGGGGGCCTTACGGTCCCTACCGCCAGTCGGAACGCTACGAGCGCTACGAAGCCGCTGCGAACACTTTGCTCGCGAGTGCTGCAGCCTACCGTTGTTTCTGTTCCAAGGAGCGCTTGAGCGAGTTGCGCACGGCCCAGGAAGCGCGCAAGGAGACACCCCGTTATGACGGCCAGTGCAGGGCGCTGGGGGCGGACGAATCCGCAGACCGAGCAGCCGCAGGCGAGCCCTTCACGATTCGCTTTCACGTGCCGGAAGGCGAGACTGTGGTCGAAGACTTGGTGCGTGGCCGGGTCGTGTTCCAGAACAAGGAAGTGGACGACTGGGTGATGGTGCGCCAGGGCGGCAACCCCACGTACAACTTCGTGGTGGTTTGCGACGACCGCGACATGCACATCACCCACGTCTTCCGTGGCGAAGAGCACCTGGTGAACACTCCCAAGCAGATCTTGCTTTACCAGGCGCTAGGAGAAGCTCCGCCGCAGTTTGGGCACTTGCCCTTGATGTTGGGCAAGGACGGCAAGAAACTCTCCAAGCGTCACGGGTCTGTTTCGCTCGCGCCCTATCGCGAACAAGGCTACTCGAAAGAGGCCATCCTCAATTTCCTGGCGCGCCAGGGTTGGTCCCTCGACGGCGAGACCGAAATCTTTTCCCTGGAGACTTTCGTCAAGGCCTTCGAGATCTCAGACGTCAACAAGGCGGGCTCGATCTTCGACTTCGACAAGTTCGGTTGGATGTCGGGGGAGTACATCCACAAAGAGTCCCTGGCTGAGTTGGGTGAACATTGCGCGCCCTACATCATTGCGGCCGGGCTGTTGACGGCAGACGCCATGGCGGCAGACCCCGCGCGCTTCGAGGCTGCTCTGGCGCTCGGCCAAGATCGCATCCGCTTGTACTCTGAGATGCCCGAGCAAATCGGATTCTTCTACTGCGCGGATGACGCCGTCGTGTACGACGAAAAAGCGGAGGCCAACTCGCGCAAGCATGAAAACCGCATCGAGGTTCTGCGCAATTACCTGGAGTTCTGCGCCCCGACCCTCGAGCAGTGGACCGGACCCGAGGACCTGCGCAACGCCACCAAGGAATGGGTGCAAGGACACGGGTTCAAGTTCCCGGTGCTCTTCCAACCCCTGCGCTGCGCCTTGACGGGCAGGCCGGGCGGGCCGGACCTGTTCGACATCATCGATTGGCTGGGACCGCAGGCGGCCACCACTCGCATCCTCCAGGGACTGCAACGATTGGCCTGAAAGAGGCTTTTCGCCCCGAGTTGGGACCCAGATCGGTCCTGGCACTCAAGGCACGGGGCCCGCGGGATCGAAAAGGACTCTGTCGCTCCAGTGGGGGTGCCAAGAGCCATGAATCCGACCGAAGCCAACACGAACCTGAAAGCACCCCTCGATTGCGAGGGGGCCCTGGTGTGCATTCGTTTCTATGCTCGCGGCGAGTTAGAACCGGATCCCACGCGCATCCTGCGTCTGCATTTGGCCCAGTGCCCTGCTTGCATGACGCTGTACCGCGACACCATGGAAACCACGGCCTTGATGGGACGGCGAAACCAAGGGGAACGTGAGGAGCGCGCGCTGGAGCGTGCACAAAAAAACCTGCACGAGAAGCACTTCGGCCCGCGCCCCAATCCTGGCAAGGGGATGAGTCGTTACAAGTTGCGCCTGTTGCTGATGCCGGCCTTCGCGATCTTCCTCTTGATTCACTTCACCGGTCTGGGCGAGCCCCCGGCGCGCGTGGATTTGATCGCCACCGATGGGTTGGTCAAGGTCAATGGGGTTCTGCGAGCCCACCCCGAGAAGCCGTTCTTGATTCTTCCTGGGCGTTGGGTGACCACTGGACAATTTGGTAAAGCTGTGATCGATGGGGGCTCGTGCCTGCTCAACCTGGGCCAGGAAACGGACTGCTTGGTGGAAGCCGCAAGACCCGTGCGCGTGCGTCTCGAACGGGGCCGCATCGACCTCGACGGAGAACTGATTGTGGTCACCGTGCTCGGTCTCTTGCACGTCAGGGACGGCAAGGGCCGGGTCTATGTGGATGAGCAGGGTTTGCACTTCGAACCCGAGTCGGGCGACTGGAAGTTCCTGGACAAGACGGGTGAGCACGATGTGGATCCGAGCCGCCGAACAACGATCCTGCCTGACCTGGGGATCGCTTCCTCGAGCGCTCAGTAGTTCCTCCACAATCCGCGTGGCCAGCGCGGCTTGCGGTTAGACTCTTCCAGATGGGCCGCGACGTTCAATCACCCGCAGAGGCGAGTACCAACGGCCGACAGGTGCCGAGGCGCAAGACGTGGCTGCGACTTTATCTGTTCGATGTGATCGAGAAGACTTTTGCCTTCCTCGGTGGCCGTCGTTTCTATCGCGCGCGTTTTCTGGCGGCGGGACGCTTTCACGAGCGTCGCGAGACGATCCTCGTGGCCGACCTTCCTGCAGGCCTCGAAGGCTTCACCATCGCGCAACTCTCCGACTTGCACGCGGGGCCTTTCCTCGGGGA
>JBLIMI010000400.1:0-4374 GCA_047638655.1 Minisyncoccia bacterium
TCTGGAATTCGCTGTAGGGAACAGCACGCTTTGCGTCATTGATCACCATCGAATCGATCTCCGGATGCATGGCATCTGGGGTCAGTCCGTCGTGACCCCAAATGGTCGGGGCGCCTCCGTAGAGCCCATCCATGTTCTCGTCAATGATGCGAATCGGCACACCCGCCAACTCACCCAGCATGCTCGCTCCAGGATGGATGAAAAGCGCCATCTGGTTGTCATCCGGGTTCATGTTGACCTGGATGCCTTGGTACATGTCCGAGGTGGTTCCGGTGGTCACGATCATGCCCCAGTCACGAGCCTCCTCGCCTTCGCCGATGCGAAAGACCAAGGGTTCGATCTTGCCACGCGTCGGCACCTGCAAGTCGCCTGTGCCATCGCCATCCGTGTCCACCAGGGCTTCCGCAGAACCGGTACGCAGAATCTTCGGCGAGAGCGCCCCAAGTGCCGTCACGGTAACTGAGGTTCCTTTCTTGAGGAGGCTCAAACGGAACCAGAGGTTGTGCAGCTCGTCATCAAAATAGCTCGGACGCGCAATGGCTCCCACGTCTTCGACCATGTCAAAGGCCAAGGTAGCCTCGACTGCAGGGCCCTCGTCGATCAACCCGCCCTTCGGCGGCCCGCTCTTGCCTCCTTTCTTGCCAGTGCCCGCGTTCGTCGCGTCACCATCGTAGCCCATCCCTTTCAAAGACTCGTAAGTGTTGGATGCCTGGCTGTAGCTCTGGTCGCGCAAGTCCACCTCCTTGCGCTCATCGACGACACCTTTGCAGGCTGTGCAAGCCTTGTACAGATCTGCATCGTCTCCGCGTTCTTCCTTGGACACCACCAAGTACGCGAAGCGCCACGCCTCCGATGCATAGTAGTGGTCGCCCACCCTCGAGAGTTCCTTCGCGATGGCCTCGAACTCAACCCAAAGCACGCCGTAGATGGCGGGGTTTTTCTTTTCGATGTTCTTGCGGTAGCGCGTGCCGGCAGCGGTATAGCGCTTCATCAGCTTGCTGCGCTCCGCCTTGTCCATGGACTCGAGCAGGGAGTAGTACTCGTAGACATTGTCTGCAAAGTTGGACCCCACGGCTTCTCTCCAGGCCCGGCGCAAGGCCGACATGTCCTCTTCGAGTTCTGCGGTCGGCCCACTGACGAAGACCTTGGAGCGTTCGATGATCCAGTAAATTGCCATCTCCTGGTTGCTCTTGATCAGGCGCGTGGTCTCACGCGACGCGCCCAGCTTCCTGGCCTTGTCAAAAGCGCCCCACCAATCGGACCACTTGTCCAGGGCAACCGGAACGGTGTGACCCGTGGCAGCGGGCGCGGGAGCTAGGGCGGAAAGACAAAACCCTCCCAGGGCCAAGGCCAGGGAAGATGCGAAAAAGTGGGATGCTCTCATGGGTTCGACCACGCTGTGGACTGCCGGCTCCATCAAGAGACCGGTGGGATTCAAGGTCCCTTATCCTAACCCACCTGCAGCCTCGCCTCCACCGCCGCGCCTCGTGCACGACCGCGACCTTACTTGCGGGACGAAACCCGCTTCAGGAAGGTCTTCTCAGCCTTGCTCAGGGAGGACATCCCATTCCGGCTGATTTTCTCCAGGAGTCGGTCCATGCGCAGCTCGTCCTCCCTTCGTGTCTGCTCCTCGGAGACGGCTCGTTTGGCCTGATAGCGGCTGATCCAATCGGTCTGGATCCACCCCAGGCGCACGCACAGGAAACCGAATAGTGCTCCGCCCAGGTGCACCCAGTGCGCCACGCCGCCGCTTCCGCCACGCACCAGTTCACTGACGGCATTCATGAAATCGAGGCCCACGATGACCGCAGCCAAGATCCACAGCAAGACGGGTATGAAGAACACGAAGACCTGGGCCCGTGGCCGCAGTGTGGCCATGGCAACCACGATCCCGAGCACAGCGCCCGAGGCTCCCACCGCTGGCTGGGGGGTACCCGTGGCCAACTCGACGAAAATGTGCAGCACGCTTCCGGCCACCAAGCACAAGGCATAAGTCACCAGAAAGCGCCGGCTGCCGATGGCTGCCTCGAGCATGGTCCCGAAGAAATAGAGCTGCACCATGTTCCACAGCACGTGAGTAATCAGCTCCGTACTGTGCAAGAACCCGCTGGTCACTAGTTGCCAAACCGGGAGCAAGGGGAACCACGCAGCCCATTGGCGGGGGTCCAAGGCCAACACCCCGTAGAGTGCCTGTTTGACCTCTGGCAAGGCGAGCGCCAAGATCCAACTCACGAAGAAGACCGCAACGTTGGCGATCATCAACTTCTTCGTCACTGGCATCAGAGGAGGAAGCGCCATGCGCATTCCGCCGCCTGTGGGTGCACCACCACCGCCGAAGGCGCCGGGGTCGTTTTGTGACGGGAAAGAGTTTTGCAACGGTTGGCTTTTAGAAGCCCTCGTGTCGGCCCGGCTCAGGAAGCGCCACAGGAAGAGGTCAGGCTGTCTAACAGCGCCTCGGTCCCTGTTTGCCGCGCCGCCGCCAGGACGGTGTTGGAGAGCAACATTGCAATGGTCATCGGCCCAATTCCCCCTGGAACCGGAGTGATCGCCGCTGCCTTTTTCTTCGCGGACTCAAAATCCACGTCCCCCACCAGCTTGCCGTCCTCCCCGCGATTGATCCCCACGTCGAGAATCACCGCTCCAGGCCGAATCCAGTCGCCCTGGATGAGGCGAGCCCTCCCCACGGCTGCCACCAAAATATCGGCCCGGCCGACGTGGCCAGCAAGATCCTGAGTCCGGCTGTGGCAGAGGGTCACCGTGGCATTGCGGTCGAGGGCGAGTTGCACCAAGGGTTTGCCTACCAGTTGCGAGCGCCCGACAATCACCACGTGTTTGCCCTCCATGGCGATCGAGGCCCGGTCGAGAAGCTCGATGCACCCTGCAGGCGTACAGGGCACGAGCCCTGGGCGCCCCTGGACCAGGGCCGCGATGTTGGAAGGGTGCAATCCGTCCACGTCTTTTGCCGGGTCGAGGGCGTTCACCACCATGCCCTCGTCGAGCCCGCGCGGCAGAGGCAGCTGCACGAGAATTCCATGCACTGCGCGGTCAGCGTTCAATCCCGCGACGACTTCCATCAACTCCGCCTGAGTTGTGTTTTCCTTGAGCTTCACCGTGGCCACGTCGATGCCCGCTTCAGTTGCCGCACGATCCTTGTTGCGCACATAAACTTCGCTGGCGGGATCTTCACCGACGAGCACGACCCGCAAGCCGGGCTTGACGCCGCCCTGGGCCAACGCCTTCACGCGCACCGCCACATCCGCTCGCACGGCCTTCGCAGTGGCCTTGCCATCCAAAATGATCGCTGAGTCAGTCACGCTGTCCCTCTCGCTGGTGTCTTAGAAATTTCGTTGCAGGACGAATTCGCCCATCTGCTTGAGAGCTCGCTTCGCGGCTGAGTCCTCGAGTCCATCCAGTCGCCCCATGGCCTTGGCCACGAGTTGTTCGGCGCGCGCCAAGGCGTACTCTGCACCCGGTTGCAAATCGCAGACCTCCCGCAGGCGCCCCCGCCGGTCCTCGATCCCGGGCAAGGTGTACGCATCTCGAATCAGCCCGCGGGTTCCTTCGTCAGCCTGACTGTAGGTGCGCAGGATGGGCAGGGTCACCTTGCCATCATTGACGTCGTTGCCAACGCTCTTGCCCACGAGATGCTCCTCACCGAGCACGTCCAAGCAATCATCAATGATCTGGAAAGCCAACCCCAACTCGTTCCCAAAGGCGCGCATGGCCTGGCCGCGGGAATCATCGCCACCCGGGTAGCGCGCCCCGAGCTCACAGGCTGCGGAGTACAGGGTGCCGGTCTTGGCAGCAGCAATGCGCTCGTACACGACCTGGCTGACCTCGAAGTCGTAGCGCATGGTGCTCTGCTCGATCTCCCCGACGCACAGCTGCCGGGTTGTCTCGGACAACAGTCGGCTACAGAGGCGGGAAGACAGTTCCGTAGAGAGGCCAAAGGCGCGCGCGTACAGGAAGTCGCCTAGGAGCACGGCCACCTGATTGTCCCAGCGCTCGTTGACGCAAGCCACCCGCCGCCGCACTTCTGCGCCATCGAGCACGTCATCATGCACCAATGTGGCCAAGTGAATCATCTCCACCACGGCGGCTACGGTCGGGTGCTCGTCGGTGTAAACCCCGTGGGCACGGCCCACAAGCATCACCAGGGAACCGCGCAGCTGTTTGCCTTGAAAACGCGCGATGTGATCGGTCATGTCACTCACGGCCGGACTGCTGTCAGAGAGATGGCCCGCGATTACGGCGCGCATTTCCACCAATCCTTCCGTGATCGGTCCGGTCAGTTCCGCCAAGCGAGCGTGCAGGGAACTCACGGCGCCAACTCCAGTGATTCGCGCTCGTATTCCGCGGGCGTGTTTAGGTTGC
>JBLIMI010000401.1:0-4369 GCA_047638655.1 Minisyncoccia bacterium
CATCGGTGAGGAGGTGCGATTGCACTGAGCTCCTTGGAGCTTGCTGGATTGCAACTTACACCGATCCCCTTTGTTCAAGGTGGATTCATGGTTGAAAGAGACACGGGAAGGAGGTTCGATAGGCGCGCTAACCCAGATGGGGGCTGGCGTGACCTGGGGTCTTTACCTCAGAATTTTAACTCTCCCGCACAAGAGATGGCTCGCTCGGACACCCCTGTCGAGCTAGATTCTCCTCCACCCATGCTGAATCTCTCGCGTTTCGACCTTGGCCGTATCCGGGCCCTCCGCCGCTTTAAGGCTGTGGACGAGCGTATTTCGGCGGAATTGCCCCAGGCGTCGAAGGTCGTCTGCATCGCCAGCGGCAAGGGCGGAGTCGGGAAGAGCATGTTGGCCTCGAATTTGGCCATTCTTCGCGCCAAGCAGGGCGAAAAGGTCTGTCTGATCGACTTCGACGCGGGATTGGCCAACGCCCACCTACTGCTCGGACTCTCGCCGCGCTACGACATTGGCGATCTGATCAGCGGCCGCGTGACGACGAAGGAAGCCATCGTTGAAGGCCCCGAGGGAATTTCTTTGCTCTCTGGGGGCGTTGGACGCTCAGCCCTCGCAAATCCGACCCGGCGCGAACTCGACAAGCTCTACAAACGATTGCGCGAGCTCGAGGAGACCTACGACTTGATCGTGATCGATCACGGTGCTGGGCTTGGATACTCGACCGTGACCCATCTGGCCGCGACCAGCACTTTGATCCTGGTCACGAACCCGGAGGTGACGGCGCTTTCCGATGCCTATGCCCTCTACAAGCAAGCCCACACGGTGAATGAATCCATCACTGTTGGCATGGTTGTGAACCGTGCCCGGGACGAAGAGTCAGCGACCCAGGCGCGCGAACGCTTTGAGTCCGTGGCGACCCGATTCCTAGGACACGTACCGGAATACATCGGATGGGTTCCTCAGGATGACGAGGTTTATTGGTCGGTACAGCAGCGGCGTCCGGTCTGTCTCGGAGCGCCCCGATCGAAGGCGGCGCTTGCGCTGAACTCGATCGCGGCTTGGCCTGCGATTGACAAGGCGAGGACGCCGCGACCGTTCTACGAGCGGGCGCGAAAGGCTCTGCGCTAGGGACGCCCTCACTCTGGCAAGCGTGAGCTTGTCGCCACGATTGGGAAGCTTCGAAAAACAGTTCCCTTCCGTGCTTGAACCGAGGCCTCCAATTGCCTCCAGTGACACAAGTGAGTCGTAAAGGACCCTTGGAGGCCCCGATGCATGTCGTTGCTCTCGTAAATCAAAAAGGCGGTTGCGGAAAAACCACCACCGCCGTCAACTTCGCCGCGGCCCTTGCCGCGAAGGGGCGACGTGTGCTCCTTATTGACCTCGATCCGCAAGCCCACGCCACCATGGCACTGGGTTGGGCCGTTGGGGATGAACCCGTATTGCTGGAAGTGCTCGAGGGTGCTTCTGGAATCGAGGAGGCTCTCGTCTCTGCGCCTGGCGGATTCTGGCTTTTGCCAGGGTCGGAAGACCTGGCCGAATTCGAAGAGTCCTCGGCACGCCTCTTGAATCCTGAATCCGTGCTCAAGGAGGCGCTGGAACGCTGTCGGCTTGAGTTCGACGACGTGATTCTTGATTGCCCGCCCCGGGTGGACGGCATTCTAGCCCTCAACGCCCTGCGAGCCTGCGACACGGCCTTGCTCGTCGTGGAGACCGGCGCCTTCGCATTGCAGGGCGCCGTCAAGGCTCTCGCCATCCTGGACGATCTCCAGGTCGACCAAGGCGTCCAATTCGAAACGAGGGTGGTGGCCACGCTCTTCGACCGGCGCACCAAGTTTGCCCGAGAACTCTTGCTCGCGATCCACATGCGTTTCGAGAGCGAGATGTTCGACACCGTCATTCGCACAAGCGTGCGCCTGCGAGAGGCTGCTGCCATGGGCGTGCCAGTCCAACTGCTCGACCCCATTTGTCGAGCTACCGAAGACTTCGATGCCATGGCAAACGAGTGGGTCGCCCACGGCGTGCTGTCTCGTATCGAGGACGAACTTTGCAAATCACCCATCGCCTAGACCTGGCTCTCTAACCGCGGGTCCGGTCTTCACCGGCACCACCGTCTGCATAATCCCATGAGGAGGAACGTTATCGACCGCTTGGCTCTTCTTTGCACCCTTCACGCGGATGGTCCGCGAACACTTCGATTGCTGCGCGAGGCCGGCTGCACCTCGGTTGAAAAACTGAAAGAGCTGTCCCCCGACCGGGTGAGCAAGGTACTGAACTTGCCTGCCGCCGCCGCACGGCGCTTGACCCGTGAGGCGAACCGCTTGCTCGAGAGGCTTGAACCCGATCTTGAACAGGAAGAGGTGACCTATCCGGCTGCCACCGACACTCGAGGGATCAAACCGCCGCCGGCGGGCGTGATGTTCGACGGTCCCAGCAACGACCGCATGAGCGACCGCCCTCCCCTCGGTTTGAGAGATCAGGAATTGTTGAAGCGCGTCGTCGAGCGTTGGCGCTCATCCGAGCTTCCAACGGTCGAAGTGCAACCCGAATCCCTGGGTGAAATGCTTCCGGAGCCGCAAGACACGGGCGTCGAGTACTTCGTACCCGGCCCGGCGGAGCACTCGCTGGACAGCCGTGAAACCCATTCGATCGAGCTGTGTTCTGAAGAGTTGCACGCTTTGGAACCAGAGCGTCCCGTGATCGACTCCTTGCATCCTGGAGACATTGAAGGCCTCGACGAGGAAACTTGCGCAGCGCTTGAACGTGCCGATGTGCGTTCTCTAGAAGAATTGGCCACTTGCCCTGCGGATGAGCTGACCATGCGATCCGGCTTGGCCTTCACACGCGCCCGAACCCTGCAATACCGTGCGGGCAAGCAGCTTGCACAGAACGGTAGTGGTTCGCTTAAGGTCCTGCGCGCCACGGAGGAGCGCATGAGCCCCAGCGACCGGCCGGTGCCGGTCAAGGACGTGAGGGAGTCCTCTCCCGCCAAGGCCGCTGCCGTGCTATGGGATGACAGCGGGGCTGCTGGACCGTTTGCGTAACTGATTCGATCAAGCTCGAGGTTGTGGGAGCGCGTTCGTAGCCGTTTTCGGCGGAAAGGGTATGTTAGGCAGACAGCCCCCTTCGCTCAGGAACCAATGGCCTCGTTCGTAACGCGCTTCCTCCCCTCGATCTTCACTCCAGGTCTGCTGGCGGTCGCTCTTTTGTCACCCGTCATGGTGACGAGCGCCCTGGCGCAGGAGGATTCACCCACTGCGCCGGATGGCCGAACAGGGTTTGGTCACAAGAAGAGCGCTAGGGAGGTGGGGAAGATTTTCCGCTGCCCCGACGAAGACCAAGAGGCGTTTCTGCGCGGGCTCTACGACGTCTCTTCGGACATTCTCGTTCTGCGCGAACGCGCTAGGCGCTCCTACGACAAGCGGGATTACTTCAAGTCTCTCAGCCGGCGCTCGTTGCCGGAACTCTCGGACTTGCACTCAGCTTTTCGCGCGAAGATGGAAGATCCCGAGAAGGTGATCCTCGCGGGGGGTGAGCAGGCGGCGTTGTTCGTCAGTATGTGGCTCGATCTGCGATTTCGATTACGCATGGAGCTCTTCGCCCAGTTCGAAATCGAAGGACCGGAGTTGCGCAAGGGGTTGGCCTTGCTCGCCGGCAGTCAAAACGGCTACTACGACTTGAAGGACGGCGAGACGCGGTCCATCACCCGGCGAATGGACTTGGCCGCGGCTCGTCTACGTGCGGTACGTTCCGACTTGGAGGTGCTTCGCGAAAGGGGTAACAAGAATGCGCCCGGGTCGGCCGACCCAGCTTGGGGCCGAGACCTCTTGGCGCTCCGTGGCATTCCTGGTGACAGTGATCGCAGACATGCACTTGAGGCTCTGCAAGCGAAGTCGCTGAAAGCTCGAATGCGCTTGGAGACTGTTCTCTTCTCTGCTCGTCTCGCTCCGCAAGTCAAGCCAGAAGTGGATCGTCGCCAGGCGGTACTGGACCAGTCAGCCTTGCACCTGGAGAATGCTCAGGCGTACTTGATGATCCCTCCATTCGACCAGAATCCCGCCAAGGCGATGCTTGAGTTGTCCCGTTCCAAACGTCACCGTTTTGCATTGAGTGAGAGCTTGCGCGGGCTGGACTTGGATCCCTTGAGCGAAGAATTGACCTACATCACAGGGATCGCCGCAGCAGAGTTGCAGGATCCCCGGGAGACCCGTGGCTGGTTCGATCGTTACCTGGCCATGCGCGGAATTCGTAGCGATGTGCAAGCGACCATGAAGGGCCGAGACCTGACTCCCGAAGAGAAGCGTTGCCTTGAAGAAGTGATGCGTGCATTCGTTGGACCAGGCTCGGGATTCGGACCGCGCTAGGGCTCAGCCCCTTT
>JBLIMI010000402.1:0-4358 GCA_047638655.1 Minisyncoccia bacterium
GATCGGCTTCAGCGACTTTGTTTCCTCCGGCGCTGCGATCCAAGCTATAAGGTTTCTGATTCTTACCTCCGTGGGACTGACTCCCACTGAATATGCCAGCCTTCGCTGGACGCACTCCTGTCCAAATACTCGGCCGCGTCCGTTCGCCCGCGATTCCGGTGCATTCAGGCGGGGTAGGGAGAACAGGGCCGGGGTTGGTGGAGGCCCTTTAAGGCGCCTATCCTCTCACGGCGCATTCACAGTGGATTGCCACAGGAACGCTGTTTCTCCATTTTCCTTTCCACCTCGACGCACATCTCGCTGATCGAATCGGCGACGCGTCACGACACACCGATACCTGAACCATGGGCAACCGCCTCTACGTTGGAAACCTCTCATTCGATACGACCGAGGACACCTTGCGCGCCGCCTTCTCCGAAGACGGACGCACTGTGACCGAAGTGAACTTCGCTACCGACCACCGGACGAACAAGCCACGGGGCTTTGGCTTCGTCGACATGGCCTCCGAGGAGGATGCTCAAGCCGTCATCACCGCCATGGATGGGGTGACACTCGATGGCCGCGAGCTCAAGGTGAACCGAGCCAAGGAGCGTAAGCCGGCCATCGCCGCCGAGCGCAAAGAGCGCTACTAGACTGCGAGTGTCGATCGAGAGTGCGGCAACCAGCGGAATGCATTCCGCCGCCGTCCGCGCTTTCGAGAGACCGACACGATGCTGCGCGAGAGCGGAGTGGGCGCACGCCGTGCCCGAAATTCATAAACATGTTCCGTGAGCGCGTCGGGTTCGATCCCGGTGCCCTCTTCGACTCTTACTCACCGATTGCCCATGGCTCGTTCATCTCCTCAGTCCTTCGAAAAGCGCCAACGAGAGCGCAACAAGCAGGCCCACCGTGCCGAAAAGCTCGAACTTCGACTGATTCGCACGGAAGACAAGCGCCTAGCGAAGGCGCGCGATGAGGGCGATCTCGACGAGATCAAACGGATTCAGGCCAAGAGCGCCGAGAAGTACACGGAGGAGTGAAGCGGGCGGTTGGACAGCCAGCCGCATTGAGAAGCTCTGAGGTGCGCGTGGACGGAGGCTAGGGGAGGCTGCTAGCCTTTCGCTCATGCTAGACATCCAGTTCACCCGTTCACAGTTTCCCGCCTTGTCTTCGGACTGGGCCTTCATGGACAACGCAGGCGGAAGCGTGCCATGCCAACAGGTCATCGAACACACGCGCCAGCACATGGAACGCTTGCCGTTCCAGCTAGGCGCGAGCTATGGACCCTCCGTCGAAGCCCAAGCTGCCGTGGACGCGGGGCGCCGCGCGGCCGCCGCCTTGCTAGGAGCGGAAGTCGATGAAGTTGTGCTGGGCTCCTCTTCCACAACCCTGGCCTACCGTCTAAGCGCGGCGCTCAGCTCCGCTTGGCAGTCTGGGGATGAAGTCATCGTGACCAACTTGGACCACGAGGCGAACATAGGCCCTTGGCGCAAGCTGGAGCAGATGGGCATCGTGATTCGTGAATGGCGAGTGCGCGAAGCCACGCTGACCTTGCACAAAGAGGACCTCGAGGCCCTGCTAGGTGACCGTACGCGCCTGGTCGCCTTAACTCACTCTTCGAATATCGTCGGGTCGATTCTCGACGTGCCGGATCTCTGCGCGACGATTCGCGCCGCGGGAGCGCTCTCCTGCGTGGATGGAGTGGCCTATGCCCCGCATCGCCGGGTGGACGTGCGCGCGCTGGGTGCCGACTTTTACTTCGCCAGCCTCTACAAGATCTACGGGCCGCACTACGCGATGCTGTTCGGTCGCCGCGAGCTGCTGCTCGAGGCGCACAACCTGAGCCACTTCTTTGTGCCGAACGACAGCCTTCCGGGCAAGTTCGAACCCGGCGGTGTCAGCTACGAGGCTGTGGCTTCCCTGGTTGGCATCACCGACTACATGCAAGCGTTTGGCGCCCATCACGGCTTGGGGAACGACTTGGATCTGAATGGTTGCTTCGACATCATCGCCGACTACGAAATGCGGTTGTTGCAGCCCTTGCTCTCGTTCTTGGAGCAGCATCCCAAGGTGCATTTGCTCGGAAGCCCGGTCGCGGAGGCCTCAACTCGGGTGCCCACGGTTGCGTTTACGGTTGAGGGCCGACGCTCTAGCGAAATCCCGCCCCTGCTCGACGACCGCAGAATCGCAATCCGCTATGGACACTTCTACGCCTACCGCTTGCTGCAGGACCTGAACCTCTTGGAAGGCGATGGAATTCTGCGCACGAGCTTGGTGCACTACAACTCGGAAACAGAGGTCTCGAAGTTGATCAACGCCTTGGGGGATCTGCTCTAGGACGATCTGGACTTGGCCGTCGACGATTCAGCGCAAGGCGCGCGACCCGCTCTGCTCAGTCGGCCAAACGATCGCAGGACACGAGCTGTTCGCCGTCCGGGCCGGGCATTTGAATGCGAAGCACGTTGGCCTGGCCGTTGGGGCCAAGCTCGAGGGAGATGCGAAAGGGGGGGCCGTCAATCGGGAATACTCCGTCTTGCTCCCCGTTGACATCTATGCGGAACTCCGGTTCGGCGGTAACGAACCACAGTTCGCCGTCGTGAACTTGCAATTCGATGATGTCGTCCTCGAGGGGCGTGTCCTGCTCGCGGGGCGCGTAGCGCGCGAGGGCTCCCGCGAAGCGTTTCCTTAGTTCCTCGTTCGCCCGTTCGATCTCCGCCGGTGAACGCAACAAGCGTTCGATGGCGGGGGGCGGGAGGAACCTGTCGGTCGGTGTTTCGATCCACTGGGCCGCGCTGATCACGAGCGTGTGCTCTTGGCCATCCTCGGCGCGAAAGCGGGTGATGCTCTTGGGCAGAGTCAACCCGTTCAAGACTTGGGAGCCCTGGAACACCAAAGTTGAGAGCCCCTCACCTTCTGTACCGACGAGGGTACCGCTTTCATGGTCGAAGTAGTGGTGCTGGATCCCGGGTGCGCCGCCGTCGAGCCTCGCCATGGGGGAGGCAACCTGCCAACACTTGGTCTCGGCGAACAGCCTGGGCTGCGGGCGAACTTTCGCACCCTCGGGGCATGGCGGCGCGAAGAGCCTTGGTAGTGCGAAAAGGTGTCGCCCTTCGAACAGTTCTTCACCTTCTATCAGGCGAGGTCCCTGGGGTTCGATGGCCCAACTGCGTGTGCCGTCGAAGGTGTAGAGCAGTTTGCCCTCATCCAGCCGCAGATCCCAGCGGTCCGGTGCGAGTAGGGTCCAGGACATGGGGCTGTCTTTCAGCCCGCGCAGAGGAATCGACCAGCTGCCGCGCAGTTGAAGGGACTTGTCGGTGCCATCGAATGCCTGGCTCCCCACGCGCTTGGCCTGTTGCGCAAACAAGGCTGCTGGCTGCGGGGCGGAGTGGATTGCGTGTGGGAGTTCCGACGCGCCCGGGGCGTTCGCTCCGTCGGGACGGTAGTCGTAACAACACAAGTCTCCGAGGCTGCTCCGAACGTAGATCAGCCCGCCGACCGCAACGGGCGCAGTCCAATAAACGCCGCCTTCCAAGACCTTGCGCCGCGAGAGCTCCCGGAATTCGTCCGGGGTCGCTTCTGCGATGATGAGTTCCCCGTCCGAGTTGAGGATCAGCAAGCGGTCGCCAACCATCGACAGGGAACCGAGGCCCAAACCCCGCACGCGCCATTTCGAGTTGCCCTCGAGATCGATGCAGCGCAGCATCGATTCGTCGAACCCATACAGGTGTCCGTCATGCAGCACGCAGCCGGTGACCTTGTTGCGCATGTTGCGGTTGCTCCACAGCGCAGTGGGGGGCTGGCTGCCAAGGTTGAGCAATTCGCAGCCCTTGCCATAGGCCGTGGACAGGAAGATGCGGTCTTCACCAACGGGTATCGGGGTCGCGCAATGCACTGCATTGCCCTCGATTGGCCAGGGATAGTCGCGCAACACGGCTCCGTCTGCGAGTCGCCAGACGACGAACGTCTCTCCAACGACTCCCGCAACCGCCGCTTCGTCCTCCACAGTGACTCTCGCAAGATCCGCGTAGCTGGAGTCTCCGTGCTCTTCACTTTGCCATTGAACATCCCCATCGCTCGCGTTGACCGCCACCACACGCCCGCCGAATTGGAGCAGCATCAAGTCCCCTTCGAGCATGGGGGATGCGCTGTACCCGTGGAACGTTTTTTCTAGCCCAAGCTCGACCAGGTAATCCTTCGACCACAGGAGCTTTCCTGTCGCCAGCTCCAACACGTGCAGCCTGCCAGTACGGCTCGAGCAGTAGACGAACCCGGCGCGGATGGTTGGAGTCGTGAGTGTCCCGCCCTCGTGGTACCTCGGTTGGTCGGTTGACTTGAACTCGAATCTCCAATGCTCAGCACCTGTTTCGGTGGCCAAGCAG
>JBLIMI010000403.1:0-4355 GCA_047638655.1 Minisyncoccia bacterium
TCACCTCGGGCGAGATCCGCAACCGACTACCAGGCGGCGATGTTGGAAGTTGGCTGATCATTCCTCCAAGATCAACACCCATGCCCGTCAGTTTCAATTGCGCCGTATTTTGGCTGAACTTGCGCCGAGGGCTCGCCCCCATGACCGGAGCCCTACTGGTTCTCGTCGCCCTGGCCGTCGATCGCGGCGCGAGCCTGCCCCAAGCAGTGAGCCTGGGAAACGAGGACGCCGCCGCTCTCTTGCGCGGATTGCGGCGAACAGACCAATGGATCGCCCTGGGAGCGCTACTCTTGCCGCTCAGCGTGCTGCAGACCGCTCGTCACTGGAGCCGGTTGGTCCACTCGGAACGCTCGTGGCTGCTGTCCGGCTCGATCAGCAAGGCCTCTTTGTGCTTCTCGACTTGGGCCGGCGCCTGGGTCTCCAGCCTCATCTGGGTTTTACTGGCCGCGGGACTTTGCGAGTGGTCTGCGATGGGTGTTGGCAGCGGGACGGGCGTTGGCACCAGAACAGACTGGTTGTTGCACAGTTCCCTCGACATGGAGTCTGTACAACGGGTGGGCACAGAAGGACGCTTGCGTTGGAACTCCACAGTTCCCGCGTCCAGTGGCGATGGGCTCGTTCGCTTGAGTGTTCGTCTGTACGGACTCGACAACCAAGCCGAGTCCTTCGAGTTCAGCGTCTTGCAGGCGGATGGAACCACGATCGATCGAACCGAAGTGCAGCCGGCTCTGCTCTCCACGCTGGAAGTCAGCGTACCTGCGCAGGGTGGAGAGTTCGTGTTTGAGCTACGCGCCAAACAAGCGCGCCGAGCGCTCCGCTTGCATCAGGCACAACTGCACCACTTCGTTCCTGGCCCGCGCGGAATGCCAACCCTCCTGCTCGCCCTGCGCCTGGCTCTCATTCTGGCGGCAGCGCAGGCCCTGGTGTTGGGACTCGGTGCTTGGTTCACGGCGCCGACAACCGTGCTCTATGTCGCGGGGGGTTACGGCTTGCTGTGGCTTGAAGCGGATCAAATGGCAGGGTCCTGGGTCCAACGCTGGGTACCCGGTTTTGACTTACCAGAAGCGTTGCAGTGGATCGCGGAGGGTCGCGGGCCCCAGGCCATCGCTCCCAGCGCCGCACTTGGAACGGTCGGCTTGGTGGTGCTCGGGCTCGGCTTGCTACACCTGGGGCTCGGACGCCTGCGAGGCGGTCGATGAACCGCCAACGGGCTGGGCTTTGGGTGCTCTTCTTGAGCGGCCTCTGGATGACGGCGCCCTCCGCCGGACCGGCGCCGACATCCATGTCCACAGGTCGACGTTTGCTGGGTCCCATCGCGCAAGTGGCCGCAGCCTGGCAATGGGTGCGTGTGCGAGTCGCGCTGGATGCAGGCCGCTCGGGTCTGGCCATGGCACGCGCCGAGATTGCGCTCGAACTCGACCCTCAAGCCACGGGAGGATGGAAGTTCCTAGCTTCGACCTTGGCCTTTGATCGTGCATCTCCCGATCGCGAACCCGACCCCGACCTACGCGAAGAGTGGACGCGAGTGGCGCTCGATCTATTGCGGCGCGGCGAGCAATCCGCCGCCCACCCGGCGGAACTCGCCCTGCAACGGGGCATCATTCTCGTGCATGCTGGGGACTCCGAGGGCCGCATTCCTTGGCCCGGTGGAGCGGCCGGCGCCTGGTCCGAAGCGCAACAGGCTTTTCTGCGCGCCGCCACCCTCGATCCCACGTCCACAGAACCCTGGGCGCACCAGGCAGCCAACCGCTGCCTACGTTTGGGGTCCCCGGAGATCGCGCCGGAATTCGGCCAACGCAAGCAGGCTCTCGAGCAAGCCCTAGCCTTCTTGGATCGGGGCCTGGAGCTCGTGCACTCCCCAGCGGCGCTCCACTTTCAACGAGGCATGCTGCTCGCTTTCATCGCCGAAAGCCCGGATGGAGAGCGCTACAGCGGCGGAAAAAATGCGCTGTACACGGAGGCGATCGACGCTTTCGCGCGGGCAGAAGCCGAAAATTTCCCGTTGGCCCGTGTGGGCAAGGAAGGCGCGCAAGAGGCCTTGGCCGAGCTTCACGGTCGCTGAAGGTCGGGTGTGCAGAAGATGAAATCAAGGCAGGGGAATGGCCTTTGGCGCTCCGGCTCTGGCTTTATCGGTGGGCCTGAGTAGCATTCTGGCGTGGATTTAATCCTCCTCGAAATGCCCCTCTGGAGCGTCGATCTGATCGAGCGCTTTCACTACCTGGGACCAGCGATGATTTTGCTGCTCTGCGGAGTGGGACTGCCCCTACCCGAGGAGGTGACCTTGATCGCCTCGGGCTTGATGGTGCACCAGGGCAAGGTGGAGTTCCTTCCGATCACTTTGGTCTGCGCAGCGGCCATCTTGGCGGGAGACAGCCTGCCCTACTTCCTCGGCCGTCGCATCGGTCCACGGGCCCTGGAGCATCGCTGGGTTTCCAAGCTCTTGCATCCAGAGCGCTTCGCCATCGTCGAGGAGAAGTTCAAACGGCACGGATCGCTGGTCGTCTTCTTCAGCCGTTTTCTGCCCGGCATTCGCATCCCCGCTTACTTCACAGCGGGCACCCTAGGCATGGGCTACCTGCGCTTTCTGGCCCTGGACGGGCTAGGGGTTTTGATCTCCGTTCCGAGCTCAATTTGGCTGGCGGAGCAGTTTGGGGGGCAGGTCGAGAGCATGAAGGAGTTCGAGAACTTCCACATATTACTGGCCTTCGCCCTGGTGACCGTGCTCAGCGTGGGCCTCTTCCGCATGGTCATCCGGCGTCGGGAACGCCAGGTCCAGGCGCTTGAGCTGGATGGGGAAGAGGACGCGAAGGGACCGCAGTAAGGGGATCCCAGCTCAAATTGAGCCGGCCGGGGGAAGTGGGCTCTCGCCCGCAACAGCCGATATCTCGGCCACAATTGGAGGCGCCGAAGGAAAAAGAGCGGTTCTGCCCCTTCCTGGCGTTGACGCTCCAGAGCCTCACCGTATTCTATTTGCCCACAAACTCCGCCCAGCCATCCTCGGCCGAATCGGAGCCCAGGTTGGCCCACTCGAGTTTCGCTTGTAAGCGAGCACGCGGGGCACTCTTCCCCAAGCTGCGCGTAAGCGACGGAATCGTTCCGTCATGATTCGCCAGCCCACCCCCAGGAACTGACCTCCTTCTTCTCATGGACCAAATGCTTTACATCGTCGGCGGCTGCGCCGTCTTTGCCCTGATCTTTGCCATCACCAAGTTTGGTGGCATTATGAAAAAGGACGCGGGGGACGCCACCATGCAGGAGATCTCCAAGCAGGTGCAAGATGGCGCCGCAGCTTTCCTGAAGGCGGAATACACCTGGCTGACGGTCTTTGTGGTCATCGTCGGAACGGTCATCGCCATGTCAGGCGCTGAAGGTCTTGGAGGCAAGACCGCCTTCGCTTTCGTCATGGGTGCCATCGCGTCCGGTGTCGCCGGCTACTTCGGCATGCACACAGCGACCCGCGCCGCCGTGCGAACAACCCAGGGCGCTCGCACCAGCTTGACGGAAGGCTTGAACGTCGCGTTCTCCTCCGGAATCGTGATGGGCATGAGCGTCGTGGGCCTGGCCCTTCTAGGCGTAGTCGCGTTCACGTACAAGTACGCCGCCGGTGAAGGCTTCAGCGCTGCTTCGTTGAACCACGTCCTCGGCTTCAGCTTTGGCGCTTCCTCCATCGCCCTCTTCTCGCGCGTGGGCGGCGGCATCTTCACCAAAGCCGCTGACGTTGGCGCTGACTTGGTCGGCAAGGTCGAAGCCGGCATCCCCGAAGACGACCCCCGCAACCCCGGCACCATCGCGGACAACGTGGGCGACAACGTGGGCGACGTGGCCGGCATGGGCGCCGACCTGTTCGAGTCCTACGTGGGTTCGATCATCGCCACCATGATCCTGGGCGCCTCGGCCTACGCCGGTGCGGAGAACATGGACTCCCTCGTGCTTCTGCCCCTCGGCGTCGCGGGTCTCGGTATCATCGCTTCGATGATCGGTACACTCTTCGTGAAAGCTGCTGATGAGTCCCAGATCTCCAGCGCGTTGCACCGCGGTGTGACCGTGGCCTCGATCCTGGCCATCGCCGGTTCCGCAGCGCTGTGCCTGAGCTACTTCACGTTCCCTGAAGGCATCCTCGGTTGGAAATTGCTGGTGGCCATCGCCTCCGGCACGATCATCGGAATCCTGATCGGCAAGGTCACCGAGTACTACACCGGTAGCGACGGCAAGCCCGTGATCAACATCGCCAAGCAATCAGAGACTGGCGCAGCCACCAACATCATCCACGGTCTCGCAACCGGCATGGAGTCGGTTGCAGCACCGGTCCTCCTGATCTGTGTTGCCATCCTCATCTCCTACTCCATGGCCGGCGT
>JBLIMI010000404.1:0-4338 GCA_047638655.1 Minisyncoccia bacterium
GGGCGCCGAGCGCCACTGCCGCGCCCTCCGTCACCCCCGCTATTTCGCCCTTGGAAAGCCGGCGGCCTTCGCGGCTGGCCGTAAGGTCACCGCGGGTCAGGGTGCGCGCCGCTACCCAGTTGCCTTCGACGAAAGTGTCTAGCTCGAGCCGGCGCGTTTCTCCCGTTCCATCCTCGGGAGCCAGCACGATCACCTGGAACAGCCCGCTCTTGAAGTCGAGGGGCGACTCGATGCGCAAGAGTGTTCCGCCGGACTGCAAAGCAACCGAGCGCAACTCGCCGAGCAAGAAACCTCGGGACAAGGCGGCTAATTCAGGTTCGAAGTCTCCGGACTCGGAAACAAAGACGCGGCCGCTGTCCAGACCACGCAAGGTTGGATTGTGCAGGTCGAGATGCAACTGGTCGTCATCGTCCGCGAAGGGTGTGGACAGCCCCCCCACCACAAACTCCACGGACTTTCCCATGGGCTGGCCTCTCCAGTTCAATCGCTGGGCTGCCGCTCGAACGAAGAAGCCTTTGGCCGTCACCAACTCGATATGAACCAAGTTGCGATCCTTGCTGTCCACCCGCAGCACCCGACCGATGTAGTGATCGCCAGTGACCACGGGCAGATCCGGTACAATGCCCTTGGAGGACGAAACACGAACCTCAATGGCGTCCAAATTGCCGCGCGTTCGGCGCACCACTTCCCCGTGGATGCGTCGCCTCCCGGGTAGCAATTCAGCCAGAGTCGGCATGGCTCCTTGCTGCTCATCCTCCAACAGGTGCGCGGCGGACCCACGTACCTCCCGAGCGACGTCATCGATCTTCACTTCGGCAGCCCGCACCTCTGCCGAGCGCATCCAACCCAGCGGTGCCACCACCTCCGCGATCACCCGCGTGGGCAAGAACAGCAGATCGAGCGCACCGTTCACGACCGGCACGGGTCGCAAGGAAAGCACCGCGCACAGGATCATCAGCACGAGGTAGATGCTGCGCCTACGCCCAAGAACGCGCATGGAACACTCCCTTTCGGGTTGGGGCCGGAGAACGTCCCGGGTTGGCGGTTCCTGCCGAATCGCGCCCCGGGATCAAGAGAATCAGCCTTGGTCCGCAGCCAAGACTTGAGAGAAGACGTCTAGCTTGTCCAAGAAGATGCCCGTACCACGGGCCACGGCGCTCAAGGGATCAGCAGCGACGCGCGCCGGGACGCCAAGGTACTCGGCGACGGCTTCGGAAATGCCGAACAGAAGGGCACCACCTCCAACAAGAGTCACACCGGAGTCCACCAGGTCCGCCGAAATTTCCGGGGGAGCCTCTTCCAGGATGGAGCGCACGGCTTCGCAAATCAAACGCACGGGCTGCTCGAGGGCTTCGCGGATCTCGATCGAGGTGACCGTCGTTCGGCGCGGCAAGCCCGTCACGGAGTCGCGGCCCTTGACCTCCATTGACAACTCTTGCTCCATGGGGAACGCGGACCCAATGGTCAATTTGATGCGCTCTGCCGATTGCTCGCCAATGAGCAAGGAGTGGTGGCGCCGTAGGTGCTGCACGATGGCGTCATCCATTTCGTCCCCCGCGATGCGCAGGGAGGTGGCGACGACCGCACCAGCTAGAGAGAGCACGGCGATTTCAGTGGTGCCACCACCGATGTCGACGATCAAGGAGCCACGCGCCTCGGTCACGGGCAAGTCGCAGCCAATGCCTGCCGCCATGGGCTCGTCGATCAAGTACACCTTGCGTGCACCCGCCCGTTCCGCGGAATGAATCACGGCCCGTTTTTCCACAGCGGTGATCCCCACCGGAACAGCGATCACGACTTGGGGCTTTACCCAGTGCCGCCCCTCGTGAACCTTGGTGATGAAATAGCGCAGCATCTTCTCGGTCACGTCGAAGTCCGCAATCACGCCGTGGCGCAAAGGACGGATTGCTTCGATGGAACCGGGAGTCTTGCCGAGCATGGCCTTGGCGGTGTTACCCACAGCCATTCCATCGAGGAGCACTTCGCCCGTGTCTTTCCTGACCGCAACCACGCTCGGCTCATTCAAAATGATGCCTCGCCCACGCACGCTGACGAGTGTATTCGCCGTTCCGAGGTCGATTCCCATATCAACGGAGAAGCGCCCGAGGGCCCACTCCATGGGTTTCAGAAAGTTCACCATGAGCTCGTCGTGGCCACCGGGGAAGTCCTCAAAAGGAGAGTCAGAGCGCCCGAAAATTCCAGGTAACGCCTCCGAATCTCCCTCCGGCTTTCTATGGCGCGGTGGTCACTCAAGTCTAGCGGGCGAGATGCCCCGTTCAAGCATGGGGGGCGAGCTTGGGCCGGGTTATTGGAAGCGCCACGCACCTGGGATTTTGGGATGTTCTAAGAAGTCCCTTTTGGAGCCCGAACCAGAAGTCATAAACGCGCGCGGGCCGCGCTCCCGAGAGGAGTGCGGCCCGCACGAATGAGTCAAAAAAGACCGGAATCCAAAGGAGGCCGGCCTTCTATCGAGGCTTCCTACTTGAAGAACATGCCTTCGCCGTACTGCATGCCCAGTGCGTAATCCACGCACAGGAAAGCAGCAATCAGGAGTAGGGAAGTGATGATCGGGATGCCATCGTCGATGGTCATGCCACCGGCTTCCTCAACCACTTCGACCTCCGCCTGAGCGGGTGCCTTGCGGGACTTGGCCTTGGGGGCCCGGGATTCGGTGTCCTTGCGGCCACCTTCATTCTTGCGGGGACGACTACGTGCCATGATTAGCTCCTTTTGGTGTGAAGGCCTAGAGGCGCGTGGCAGCGCTGTCGCCGGAGCTGATCGTTTGACCCTCTTCGGTGCGAATGATCAATGCAGTGCACATGTCGTCACGAACGTTTTCCACGCGGACCTGGCCTTTGTAGACCGAGCCGTTGTAGATCTCGAAGGTGTAACCGCGCTTGACGCCTGTGTTCGAACCAACGTTCAGAGCCACCAGGCCGGGCTTCACGTCGTAGACAGCTTGAAGCACGGAAGCACTAATGAGCTCCTGGCTGGCGATATCGGCCAGGCTGACACCAGTCACGTCCACGAGGGTTGCGAGTTGGGTCTCGAGGGAGCTGTTGGCCTTGGCAACACCAGCAAGCTGAGCTTTGAGGTCAGCAATCGTGTTGTTGAGACCCGTGTTCTGGGCCGTCAAGTCCTCAGCGTTGCTGTTGGCGTCCTGAGCTGTGCTGAGGGCGTCGTCGCGTTCGATTTCAGCCTCACGGCGGGCAGCGAACGCTTCGTCCTTGGCGGTCTCAATACTGTCCAGGGTGGCCTGGATGCTACTGAGGGCGCCGGTGTTCTTCTCGTTGGCTGCACTGGCCTCGGAGACTTGTCGGGTCAAACGCCCGTTTTCAGCGCCGACGCGATCGCGTGCTGCGGTGGCGTCGTCACGCTCGGAGCGGAAGCCGTCGGCTTCGGTGCTCTTGGTGTCGTTCTCGACCTTGAGGGTGGAGATTTGACCTTCGAGGTCTTCCTGCATTGTTGAAGCAGCTGCTTCAGCAGCCTCAAGCTTGGCCTTGTAATCGTGGCTTTGGGCCACGTTACTAGACGCCCACGCCAGGAAGACAGCCGAGAGGATCAAGTTCAAGACGATGAAAATCCGTCCGATGGGGCTCATGTGAGTTCGTGAGGAGGTGGTGGGATCCGGTTTGCCGTGGGCCGTTCGTTACAAGTGGCACTCGCCAAGGGGGCGGGTGCGCGGCTCGGTTTGGAGGGCTCGAAGTATAAGGATCCGGGAGGACGTATCGGGAGAGGTTTCTTGACCCTTCGGCCCAAGGGGGCCCACGAGTCGCGACAATCGATTGGGGGGACTGCGGTGAATCAACTCACCCCTGTTCGCTTGAGGACCCTCCGGAGGCTACCTAACCCCTTCTTTGACAAAGAGTTCGGGCAGTGGGGCCGAAAGATCCAGTGAGCGGGGCGTGAGTATAGAGAGCCAACCGGGGACGGTCAATAGTCCGCCCGCAGCTTCAGTTCCGTCTGGCCTAACCTATGGCCTGCCCGGAGTTACGCTTCCTGCCCCACCATTCTGACCCGAAGATGAAGGAAAAGCAGGGCCAGCAAGGGCAACAATGCTCCCAGGGGCAGGAGCCAGGGCTGGAGCCATATATAAGGTGTACGACCGAGCGCGGCCGGACTGGTGGGCACGGGCACGTCCACCACCAAGGTACCGCGCACTTGCCGGTCGGATTCCCCCACGCGCAACCTGGCGAGCTCGGCTCCGTCGGGCCCGATGGCGCAGCTCACTCCGCTATTGGCACAACGCACAAAGGAACGTCCTGTGCAGAGCGCGTGCATGCGCGAAAAAGCCACCATCTGGTCGAGCTCTTGCGCGTCCTCGTACCAGGCCTCGTT
>JBLIMI010000405.1:0-4323 GCA_047638655.1 Minisyncoccia bacterium
AAACGGACATCAAACGCCTGGTCGCTTGCTCCTCGGTCAGCCACTTGGGGTTCGTGGTCATGGGCCTCTTCGCCCTCTCCATCGAAGGCCTGCGCGGCAGCGTGTTGCAAATGGTCAACCACGGACTCTCCACCGGGCTGCTATTCCTCTTGATCGGAATGATCTACGAGCGACGGCACACTCGCGACCTAGAACAGTTCGGGGGCATCGCATCGGTGATGCCCGTCTACGCTTTCTTCTTTGTCTTCTCGATGCTCTCGAGCGTCGGACTCCCCGGCTTGAATGGGTTCGTGGGCGAGTACTTGATCTTGCTCGGTACCTTCCAGGCCTCCCCCCTGTGGGCCGCCGTCGGTGTCAGCGGCGTGATCCTGGGCGCGATCTACCTCCTGATGTGCACCCGCAAACTGCTCTTTGGACCGGTCACCGTGGCCGCCAATCGAGCGCTAGATGACCTCAACCTGCGCGAGATCGGTTTGATGCTTCCCCTGGTTCTGCTCTGCATTTGGATCGGTGTGCGCCCCGGAGTCTTCATGGACAAGACCGCTGGCTCACTGGACGCCATCGTTCATCGCATTGAAGCCACGCGCTCGGCGGATTCGGCTCGCACGGATTTGCCCGCACTGCCGCCGGCGACAGAACAACAAGCAGGTAAAGTTCGATGATGGCTGTGATCGATCAGGCACTCTCCTTCCAGGCTTTGGGAACCGCCGAGTGGATCGGTGGCGCTCCGCTTCTGTGCGTGACCGCGGGCATCCTGCTCGCGCTGTGCGCGGAGGTCATGGGTTCTTTCCGGCCTATCCGCGACATCGCCTTCATCGGGGCGTTGGTGGCTGCCTTGTTCTTCGAGTTCCGACTGCTCGCTGATCCTCAGGGCGTGATTTTCCAGGGCACCTTCGCCGCCGATCGCACGAGTTCATTGTGGGGAGTGCTGTTCGCATTCTCGGGCATCCTGGCCTGGCTCTACGGTCGCCGTTACTACAAGGAAGAGAAAGCGTTTCAGGGCGAACACGACATCCTGATGCTGACCTCCGTGCTTGGCATGATGCTCATGGCCGGCGCGGAAGACCTGCTGACTTTCTTCGTGGGGCTCGAGTTGCTCTCCGTTCCGCTCTACGCACTCGCAAGTTTTCGTCGCATCCGCGACCAGTCCGTGGAGGCTGGGCTGCGCTACTTCTTGTTTGGAGCCTTCGCAGCCGGCCTGTTCCTATACGGCGCCGCCCTGATCTACACCACCACGGGAACACTGTCCCTGGAAGGTCTGCGCGAAGTGGGTCTGCACTCCAAGCTGTCCATGCTGGGCGTGGCTTTGATGGCTTCCTCACTCTTCTTCAAGATCAGCGTATTCCCTTTCCACTTCTGGGTTCCGGACGTCTACCAGGGAAGCCCCACACCAGTCACCATTTTCATGGCCACGGGAACCAAGGCCGCGGGCTTTGCGTTCCTGCTCAAGATCGTGTTTCTGCTGCCTGCCCATGCCGCCGGCACCCTAAGCGTGATCGCCATCGCCACCATGGCGATCGGCAACTTGGGAGCGTTGGTGCAATCTGATCTCAAGCGCTTGCTGGGCTATTCTTCCGTGGCTCACGCGGGCACACTCTTGCTCGTGGTCACGGCTGGCCTCGTTGGGGATCCAGTGTCCGGAGCGCCGGTGCAAGCCGCCCTGTACTACATGGCCGCCTACGTCTTCACGGCCGCCGGCGCCTTTGGCATCGTCGCCATCCTCGAGGGATCCGGTGAGCACTTCACGAAGCTTGAGTCCCTGCGCGGTCTCGGTCAGCGGCGCCCCGTGCTGGCCAGTGCCCTCTCCGTCTTCATGCTCTCGCTCGGTGGTTTCCCCGCCACCGGCGGCTTCCTCGGTAAGTACTTCGTCTTCTCCAGTGCCTTGCGCGCGGACATGATCGTCGTCTCCATCCTAGGCGTGTTGCTCTCCGTCGTCGCCCTCGGCTACTACCTGAAAGTCATCCTGACCATGTGGATGCGTCCCTCGATCGAGGGCCAAGCCGCGCCCCATGCATACCGCCCGGCCGCCAACTTCGCGACTGGAGTGTGCCTGTTCCTGGTCTTTGCACTCGGGCTTGCCCCCGGTTGGTTCCTGGAGCGGTTCTTCTAGCCCCGCGTCTTTCGAGGGGTCGTATAGAAGGACTCTTCGACATGACCGAGTGCGCAAGCATTCGCTCCCTCGACGGCGGGAGGCGTCTTCGGTACAGACCGGGAGAGGGTCCTGGTGCGCTGGATGGCCAGCGCGCTTGTTGACTCGCTACTCGCGATCGAACTCCACTGCCCAACCACGGTGGTCGCCCTTGATGCGCTCGCAACGCACAAGGTTGCCTTGCAATTTGCGCTTGTTACCGTCCTCGGTGACCTCCACGGTCACTCGCAGTTCGCCGTCCGTGAAGAACAGAATGCCGGACTGGGAGAGGTTGCTGGCGGAGCCCTTCAGGTTGTGGGTGTCGATGCAGACCTCAACCTGGCTATCGAGCGCCTTGCGGTTCGCGCGTCGGCGTTCGGCCGTTTTGGCCTCGAAGGAGTCTTTCTGTGTCATAGGGCTGGGGTGCTGGGGTGCTGGGGTGCTGGGGAATGGGAGCGTGGCTTCCTGGGAGGCTTTTCGGCCCGGGAGGCTCGAAAGCTTGAATTTCCACCCGAGGAAGCAGATGAAGATCTCAGGAGCAAAACAGCCCGCACCCTATCTGGGGCACAAAATCGCCCCCTGGCCATTACCAATGGACCCCTTCACAGCCAAACATGCCCTCTGACTCCCAAGGAATCCCCCGCCACGATCAGGTCAAGCCGCTACCGACCTCCCCAAGGAGAAGCGTCTGGAGTTCCTGAGAGCTCGCTGCGAGCGGGATGAAGCCCTGCACGAGAGCGACACCGAGTCGGATGGTTTCCTGGAGCGACCGCTCGAGCTGCCCCAGATTCCTGCCCCCCCCAGGTGGTGTGCCCCGAGTCCATCGGCAACTACCGTGTCCTGCGTCTGTTGGGATTTGGCGGTATGGGAGTGGTGTACCTCGCCGAACAGGAGAACCCACGTTGCGAAGATGAAGCAACCACTTTGCTGACGAGTACGGGCCAGCTGATTGGAACGGTGGCTTACATGAGTCCCGAACAAGCGCGCGGGGTGGCTCTCGATCAACGCTCAGATCAGTTCGCCTTGGGCGTCTTGCTCTACGAGCTCTTGACCGACGCCTTGCCTTACGGGCACCAGGGGCTGGATCGTTCGCATTTCCTGGCGCTCTCCGCGATTCTTGTTCGACGTCTGCTCGTGCGCGAAGCAAAGGCGCGCATCGTAGAACTGCGATTCATCGGTGGGCTATCTGCCGAAGAAGTCGCCATCCTGCTGAACGTCTCCACACGCACCATCTCCAAGGAGTGGGGCATGGCGCGCGCCTGGTTGCGACGCGAGCTAGAGCGCTCCTAGCCGTCTGTCGATTCATACCCACAAACGCCAACGGCCCCAAGTTGGAACGAGTTGCCTTTGTGCTAATCAAGTGAGCCGAGCTAGTTCATCCGCGAGCTGACACACTCGCGCGTAATACTCATCCACCTCGAGGCCAAAGAGGGTCGCACCGAATAGCTCCGCCTCTTCATGAGTCACCAGGTCCACGTAGTTGATCGTGGGGATGTGATACGCCGCCACCATGGCCAACTCCTCCCCACGCCCAGTGAAGTGTTCGTGCAGAATGAGGACGTAGGATCTTGCCCCGTCGACTTCCACTTTCTTGGCGATGCCAAACTCTCCTGAGCGAAGCTGAGAAGAGTCCCACACCAAAGCCGTCGGATGGCGAACGATGTCCCGGTCCTCGAGCAAGCCGGACAAGTCACCGCGAGCTAGGTCGGACCCGTGCCGCTCCCGCGCCAATTGCGCTTTGTCTTGGATGTGACCTCGCAGAGCTCGGTAACCATCCTCTTGGGTGAGATCGAGATTCTCGCGTTGCATGCTGACTGTGGACTGAGACTTGAAGAAAGTGGGGAGCGGGGTCCGGCCTTCTGAACGCCAGACCCCCTTTGGCTACTTGTTGTAGCGAGCCTTGAACTCAGCGGAGGCCTTGGCCCGTGCATCCGCCTCTTCAGGGTCCATTTCGCCGAGGTACCATTGGT
This sequence comes from Minisyncoccia bacterium, assembly GCA_047638655.1. Taxonomy (GTDB): domain Bacteria; phylum Planctomycetota; class UBA1135; order UBA1135; genus JABACD01. The sequence goes on from JBLIMI010000405.1 coordinate 4,099, forward strand.
GGTCCTTGCTCGCCAAGATCTCTGCAATCTTTTGCTCGAGGACTTCCGCGGCAGCCACCTTGGCCTCATCTCCAGAGTGCTTGGCTTTCTCAATCAGCTCCTCCAATTCCGGGATGAAGTGCCCATAGAACGTCTTGGCAAGCTCGTACATACCGTGCCAGTGCGTGAAGTCCGGCCCCATCATGGATGCACCATGTCGCGCTCGGCGCCCTTCGTGGTGCCACA
>JBLIMI010000406.1:0-4320 GCA_047638655.1 Minisyncoccia bacterium
AAAAGAATACCCGCAAACGGGTATCTCCGCCGTCGTTCCCCATGCTTTCGACCGGATGCCCCCCCAGCCTTGCGAAGTTCTGGGCGCCAAGACCTAGAAAAGTGCGCTCAGTAGGTCGGGAAGAGGGTCCTGGGAGACTTTGCAGGGCTCGCAGTAGTTATTATCGGGTGAGGGCAAATGCCTGCAACGACTGCAATCTTCGAGTTTTGCCCGGGCCACGGAGACCTTCTCGCGCTGGAGCTTGAGCAGCTCGATCCGATCTTCGAGAAGTTTGTCGTGGTCCTGGAGAACTTGCTGGAGGCGCGCCGCCAACTCCTTGGTTGGCAACCGTTCCGAGCGGTGCCCGAGCTGCTCGGCAATGCGCTCGAGGGGCAAGCCCAGTTGCTGCAGGTCCCAGATCAAGCGCACGCGATTGACGTCTGTGGGGCGGTAATAGCGGAATCCACCAGTACTACGGGTGGCTGGCATGAGCAGGCCCAACTCCTCGTAGTAACGCAGAGTGCGTAAGTTGGTTTCCGCCAGGCGGGCGAAGTCGCCAATTTTGAGGAGGTCGTGGGTCAGGTTCATGATGGGTTGGGCCGGTTTGGCAAAGGGGAGCGGAATCCCCGGCTCCCCTAGCCTAACCCTACCGCAAAGGTCCGGTTGTGAAATTCTGTATCGGGGATTGGACCCCAGTTCCCGTTAAGCTGCTGCGCCCCCAGGACCCTTCACCCCCCCCGGAGTGCCGATGGATCACATCAGAATCGACTATACCAACGTCATGGCCGCAGCCATCGGCTCCAAAACAGGCATCGGCGAGGCGGAGCTTGACGCCCTGGCCCCGCGCGCGAGCGAGGCATTAGAGGCGGTTCTCGGCCGTCGTGAAAAAGACCTGCGCTGGCTGGACTTGCCCCATGCAGAGGAGGAGCTTGAGAGCATCTTGCGCTACGCGGCCACGGTTCAGGGGCGATTCAAGAATGTGGTGGTGCTTGGAATTGGTGGCTCGGCCCTGGGCAACACCGCGCTCTTCACGGCGCTGGCCAGCCCGTATCACAACGATGCTCCCCCCGGCGATTGGCCTCGGCTGTTCGTGCTCGACAACGTAGATCCCGATCTGGTGGGCGAATGGATCGAGCATTTTGATCCAGCGGAAACGCTCTTCAACGTGATCTCGAAGTCCGGTGGAACCGCCGAGACGATGAGTCAATTTCTCATCTTCAGGGAGCTCTTGATTCAGAAGCTCGGGCAGGAGGATCACCGTGATCACCTCGTGATCACCACGGATGCAGAGAACGGTGTTCTGCGCGCTATCGTCGAACGCGAAGGCTACGCCTCTTTCGTGGTGCCCGATGGTGTGGGGGGGCGGTTTAGTGTTCTCTCACCGGTCGGTTTGGTCTCTTCGGCGTTGATCGGCATTGACATCGTGGCGCTCTTGCGCGGTGCTGCCGACATGGACGAGCGCTGTCAGTCGACGAGCTTCAAGGACAACCCGGCGATGATCTACGCTGCGATCCAGTGGCTGTTGCAAGAGAAGCATCAGATGCCGATCGCAGTGACTTTCTCCTACAGCAATCGTCTGAAGAACCTGGGAGATTGGTACGCGCAGTTGCTCGCGGAGTCCATCGGCAAACGCGTGAACAAGAAAGGCGAGGAGGTGTTCGCTGGCCCGACGCCGGTACGAGCCGTTGGCGTGACCGATCAGCACTCACAAGTGCAACTCTACGTGGAGGGGCCCTTCGACAAGTGGTTCACCTTGCTCTCCGTGGAGCAAGCCGATCACTTCGTCCAAATTCCGATTCCTCCTGCTGGCTTGGAAGACCTCTCTTACCTCGGCGGAAGGCGTCTGGTGGAGCTCTTTCAGGCGGAACGGGACGGCACTCGCATCGCTCTGACCGAGGCCAAACGCCCCAACTGCACCATTCATTTTCCGAAGATTGATGCTCACTCCGTGGGGCAATACCTCTACTTGATGGAGGTCTCGGTGGCGCTCATGGGCGAGTTTTACGCAGTGGACGCATTCGATCAACCTGGTGTAGAAGCCGGGAAGATCGCGGCCTACGCGCTCATGGGCCGGGACGGCTACGAACAACGCAGGCAAGAGATCGAGGCCGTGTCGAAAGGCAATCCGCAAGCTATCGTGTAGGCGGCCCTGCCGATGCGCTGAGAAGGAACGACTGAATGATGAAATTTGAAACGATCTTGGTGGGGTTGGACCTCAACGGCGACGGTGATGCTGTCACCTCCGGGGCGCATAAAGCTACCCAACAGGCGATTTGGGTTGCCAAGGCTTACGGCAGCAGCATCCGCTTGGTGCACTCGACGCGACCGGATGAGAGTTTGACTCCGTTGCGCGGTTCTCGCGGGATCGTTCACGAGGGACTCCCGGAATCCGGAAGACTCGCATTGGAAGGACTGGTTGCGGAGGTCAAAGCCTCGGGCCTTCAAGTCGAGCTCGTCATCACTTCGGATCGCCCCTGGCTGGACATCACCAAGATGGTCTTGCAAGGGGGAGTGGATCTGGTCGTTGTTGGCAAGCGTAGCGAACCTTCCGACGATGGCCGTCGGCTCGGCAGCATCGCAGCCAAGCTGTTGCGCAAGTGTCCATGTCCGGTGTGGGTCGTGCGGCCGGAGCATGATCTAGTGCATCGTCTGGTCCTGGCCGCCACGGACTTGAGCGAGGTGGGAAACCTCGTGGTGCAGACTGCCTGTGATGTGGCACAGCACCACGGATGTGAGTTGCATGTTGTGCACGCTTGGCAAATGCCCATGACCATGCAGATGGATGCATCTCACCAATCGGAGGATGCATTCGCAGAGGAAATCGAAGCTGCAAAACAGGAGGTGATCGCGAAGATCGCGGCACTCTTGCCCGCGGAGAATTGCCCCGCCAATGAGATTCACACCGCGCGAGGAGCCCCGGCTCAAATCATCCGCGAGGCAGTCTCCCATCTGGACCCAGACTTGCTGGTGATGGGAACCTTATCCCGCTCAGGAATCGCCGGCTTTCTGATTGGTTCGACTGCTGAACGCATGCTCGACCAGGTCACCTGTTCCATTCTGGCCCTCAAGCCGGAAGGATTCGAATCGCCGGTCAGGCTCTGAGCAGGTTCGAACAATTGATGGACCAAGATGGCGAAGAGGAGAACGCTCCACAGATTGATCCCGAAGCCGAACTCGAAGGCGAGGAAGCTTCCGGCCGGCGCGGACTCGCCGGCCGGGTCAAGAGCGGTTTGGTTGGTCTTGCCGCCGCTACCTACGACGCCCGTGCTGATGACTTGAAGAAGCGGGCCGTGACGGCCATGCGCGAGGCTTTGGTGCTCGAAGGGGAGCGGCTCGCGGACCTAGTGAAGACGAGCTACGACGCCCGCGCAGACGATATCGAGGAAAGAGCGGTTCGAGCCATCCGCAAAGTCTTCGATGAAGAAGCGGAGCGCATGCAGTCCATGGCGGCCGAGACGTATGACTCGCGCGCCGACGATCTAGAAGAGCGAGCAGCCAGGGCCATGCGGACCGCGTTGATTCACGAGACGCGCCGTATTCAGGCACTCATCGAGCATTCGGTGACCGTCAAGCGCAAGGAGGTTCGACTCTCCCTGTTGGTGCTTGTGGTTGCCAACCTGATTTACTTGGGCGTTTACTGGGTCACGGGATCATGATGGAATCAGCCGGGACCGGACCTCTGAATCCGTTCTACATCATGCGTGCGTTTACGCTGTGCCTGTTCAGTTTCTGGGCCGTTCGCGGCTACGTGCAGTTGATGCGCAACTTGCGTTATTGGACAGCGCTTGGTGTGGAGTTCGGGATTCCAGCGCCCTTTATCCGTCGTCAGGTCTTTCGTTTCGCCCTGCGCGTGACGGTCCTCGATCCGGTCTATGTGGCGCTCCTGAGCGGAGCATTGGCACTCTGGTTTCCGCTGTTGCGGAGAACTCTGCAAACGGTTCTTTAGAAGTGAGAATGCTTCGGCCCGCAGCTGGTTGAGGCCATTTGGTCCAGCGGCCTTCCAATCAAGACCACTCACCCTGAACCGAAGCGGAAGTGGGGTTGCCTTCCCTCTCCGGTCTAGGCTGATCTATTCATGACCTAGCAGGCGGCCCTACTTCATCGGGTCCCAGGCGGGCATCTTCAACAGATGTTCTTTGGCGGCGACTTCCGCCGCAGCCCGTTCCATCTTTTGCATGCCCATGAAGTAGCCGGTAATGGTCCCTTCCAAGATGGCCTCGAAGGGGTGCAGCTGGCCGCGGTCGTCTGTGCAGTGCTCACAGTACATCTGGCCTTCAATGGCGTCAGCGAGGGGCACTCCACAGGACTGACAGCTTGTCATTTGGATCGGTGAGTAGAACG